>DAHXJB010000593.1:0-9295 GCA_027372455.1 Chloroflexota bacterium
TCTTGAGGCCGGCGACGAAGTCATCCTGTCCAATCCCTACTACGCCTGCTATCCGAACTACGTCACCTTTGCGGATGGGGTTCCCGTCTATGTGGACGCCCTGGAGTCTGAGGGCTACCAGCTTCGAGCAGAGGCGATTGGGGAGAGGATCAATTCTCGCACCAGGGCGATCATGATCAACTCCCCTTCGAATCCGACAGGGGTGGTGCTGGATGGGGAGCGAATGGATCGAATCGCCCGACTGGGGCCAATGGTCGTGTCGGACGAGATCTACCACGGCCTGGTCTACGAGGGGAAAGAGCACTCTATTCTAGAGTTCACGGATCGCGCGTGCGTGCTGAACGGCTTCTCGAAGCTGTACGCGATGACCGGCTGGCGGCTGGGGTACATCATCGCGCCGCGGGAGATCATTCGGGCCATGCAGAAGATCCAGCAGAACTTCTTCATCTCAGCGAACGCTTTTGTGCAGTGGGCCGGCGTGGCGGCGCTCACGCAGGCGGCGACAGACGTGGAGCAGATGAAGACGACCTATGCGGAGCGGCGGCGCTATCTGCTGGACGGGTTGAGAGGGCTCGGCTTCCAGATTCCCCATCCGCCGACGGGTGCTTTCTACGTGTTGGTCAATGCCAGGAAGTACACCTCGGACTCGCTCTCCTTCGCCTTCGAGCTGTTGCGCAACGCGAAGGTAGCGGTTGCGCCTGGCATAGACTTCGGCAGCAACGCCGAGGGTTATCTCCGTTTCTCCTACGCCACCTCGCTGGAGCGGATCGGAGAGGGGATGAAGCGGCTGGGGGCCTATCTGACCTCGCTGGACGCGAAGAGCTAATACTCGGACACACTGGTTCCGATATGTAGGGCACGTGGCGCGAGCGAGCACAGCGCCACGGCTCTGCCCCGCCGCCCGGTGATCAGGCGGCGAGGGGAGCGGCGGCGCACAGGGCGCCGCCCTACATTTCAGGATCACTGTGGCGGAGCGCCAAGCAGCTTTCCCTAATCGAGGACTACTTTTCCCGACGGACGAGGTGAATCCTGTCCAGGGAAAGCTGCTTAGGCTATCGAGCCGTACCCTCCTCCAGCGCCTGTTGAAAGTGGCTGAGGTCGATGGTGCACTGCTGGTACAGCATGTCGGCCTCCTGACCGTGCCGGTCCAGGAACTCGGCCATGGCGAGCGAAGCGGCCCTCCGGCAGACCGACTCCAGGTGGGATCCTGCCAGCCCCTCGGTCAGCTGAGCCAGGTAGAGGAGATCCACCTCCGATCCCAGGGGGCGGTTTCGAGTATGGACCCGGAGGATATCCAGCCGAGCCTCCTGGTCGGGAAGCGGAAGCTCTAACCGAAGGTCGAATCTTCCCGGTCGGAGCAACGCCGGGTCCACCAGATCCGGCCGGTTGGTTGCCGCCAGCACCACCACTCCGAGATCGCTCTCCAGGGCATCCAGCTCGTTCAGCAGTTGGCTCACCAGCCGTTCGGAAGACTGATCCACCCCCGCGGCGCCTCGGACCGGCGCCAGGGCATCCAGGTCGTCGAAGAAGAGCAGACAGGGTGCGTTTTGCTTTGCCTTGCGGAATACCTCTCGAAGCGCCTTCTCCGACTCCCCTACCCACTTGGATAAGAGCAGGGTTCTGTCCACCGTGATGAAGGGCACGTCGGTCTCTCCGGCGAGAGCGTTGGCCATGAGGGTCTTGCCCGTGCCCGGAGGGCCGGCCAACAGGATGCCCCGCGGCTGCGGCGCTTGGAGATGCCTGCTGAGGGCCGGGTGCTGAAGTGGCGACTGGACCGCCGAACTGAGGATCTCCTTGATGCGGTCGAGTCCCCCCACCTGCTGCCATGTGGCCGAGGGCTTCTCGGCGAAGAGCGCTCGACGGGCTGTGGGCTCCACCTCCTTGAGCGCCTCCTTGAAATCCGCAAGGGTTACCTGGGCCTCTCTCGGGTTGCCGTTCCTGGAGAGATCCCGATCGTCGGGCAGAGAAGGGAGGATGCGCCGGAGGGCGTTCATTCCCGCCTCCTTGCACAGGATCTCCAGGTCGGCACCCACGAATCCATGGGTGATCCTGGCCAACTGCTCCAGATCCACATCCGGGGCCAGCGGCATCCCCCGCGAGTGGATTCTCAGAATGTGCATCCGCGCTTTCTGTCCGGGAACCCCGATCTCCAGCTCTCGGTCGAACCGACCTGGCCGCCGGAGGGCTGGGTCCAGCATCTCCGGGACGTTGGTGGCGCCGATCACCACCACCTTGCCGCGGGAGACCAGTCCGTCCATCAGGGCCAGCAATTGGGCTACCACCCGTTTCTCCACGTCGCCGACCACGACAGATCTACGCGGTGCAATGGCGTCGATCTCGTCGAGGAAGACGATGCTGGGCGCGCGGCGGCTGGCCTCCTCGAAGATCTCCCTCAGCCGGGCCTCGCTCTCTCCATAGTACTTGTGGATGATCTCCGGACCGTTGACGTGGATGAAGTGGGCCTGGGTCTCCGTGGCCACGGCGCGGGCGATGAGGGTCTTCCCGCAGCCGGGGGGACCGTAGATCAGCACGCCTTTGGGGGCTTCCACCCCGAGGCGAGCGAAGAGGTCGGGTCGTTTGAGCGGCAACTCCACCATCTCCCGCACCCGCGCCACCTCCCGCTCCAGACCGCCGACATCCTCATAGGTCACGTGGAAGCTCTTGTCGTGGCTGCTTTCCGCGTGGAGTAGCATGACCTCGGTGTCCTTGGTGACCAGCACGGGCAGTTGAGCGGGGGCAGTCCCGGCAACCGTGAACAGCTGGCCACGGGAGCCGTAAGGGGTGGCCCGGATCACGTCGCCCGCGACCACGGCCAACCCCACCAGCGATTGGGCCAGCAGTTGGAGATCCTCATGGCGTTCGAAGCTGCGGGTTGTATCGACCGGGGAGAGCACCAGGGAGAGGGCAGGCCTGGTCGCAACCTTACGCACCTGCACCTTCTCGTCTATGCCGGCCCCCGCGTTGCCTCGGATGACGCCGTCGGCCTGGATCATGGCGGTCCCCACGAACTCTGGGGAGAGGGGGACAACTCGGGCGACGGTGGGCTTCTTGTTCGTGATCATCACCGCGTCGCCGGGGTGGAGCTTCAATGCTTGGAAGGCGACCGGGTCCAGCCTGACTATTCCCCGCCCGGTGTCCTCGGGGTTGCCCTCGGAGACTCGGAGCGTGACCTCGGTAGCTTCGACGGCGCCGTCAACCACGTGCAGCCTCCACACAATAGAAGTGCAATGTTGTATGCAGGTATACCTTGCTGAGCGGTTGATGTCAATCAGGTGGCGATGCGCCCACTCTTCGTCTCCGCGCACCGCTTCATCATCGTGGTCGGTGGCCTCTGAGGCGCGGATCTTGCGACCTGCTGTCGATCTATCAACCTGAGCAACCCGAGGAAGGGGTAGGGAGCTACTAAGATGCGTACGAGGTGGTACGGCAGAGACACGGGTTTGACGGTGCGAATGTTCGTCACCATGTTCCTCCTGTTCGCGGTCTATCTTGCCTTTCTTGCCATCCTTTTCTGGGCCGGGGCGGGCTACATAACCATCGCAGTGGTGGATGGTGTGTTGCTGCTGGCTCAGTATTTCTTCTCCGACCAGTTGGTGCTTTGGTCCCTAGGGGCTCGGGTCGTCTCGCCGGAGGAGGCCCCACAGCTGCACGGCATGGTGGACCGGCTATCAGCCCTGGCCGATCTTCTCAAACCCAAGGTGGCCATCGTGGATAGTCAGGTGCCCAACGCCCTGGCTACGGGGCGGAACCAGCGGAATGCCGTGGTGGCGGTCACACGGGGGCTGCTGGATCGGCTGGACCCACCGGAGGTGGAGGCGGTGCTGGCCCACGAACTGACCCACGTGAAGAACCGGGACATGGCGGTGCTCACCATCGCCAGCTTCCTATCCACCATAGCCTTCTTCCTCATGCGCAACTTTGCCTTCATGGGTTTCTACGGTGGCTTTGGCGGCCGGCGTGGGCGCGACCAGGGAGGGGCCGGAGTCTTCGCGATCATCTATCTCGCAACGCTGCTGGTGTGGCTGATCAGCTTCTTCCTGATTCGGGCACTGTCACGATACCGGGAATACGCGGCAGACCGCGGCTCTGCCATCATCACCGGGGCGCCTTCCCAGCTATCTTCGGCCCTGCTGAAGATCAGCGGCACCATGCAGAGGATCCCGCAGCGGGACCTGCGAGAGGTGGAAGGGATGAACGCCTTCTTCATCTTCCCGGCTGTCAACTCACAGTCGTTGATGGAGCTGTTCTCCACCCATCCCTCTCTGGAGCACCGGTTGGAGCGATTGAATCGATTGCAGCAACAGATGGAGGGGCACAGTGAGGATCTTGGACATTCTTCTGGGACGGACTCGTCCGGTCCCGTCGCAGCTTGATCGGCTGTTCGCGATATCTACAGCCTACCTCACCCTGACCTCGGACCTGCAGTTGACCGAGACGGGAAGGGCAGGGGTGACCTTCCGTCCCATCGACTCGGCTCAGTTCGAGTCGTTGGATACCGAGTTGGAGGGGGTGTTGCGGATCAGCGGCCAGGAGACCGGCACTGCCGTCCACACGGAGACCGACGATTTCGGCTTCCAGTGGGTGACTCTGCAGGACACAGATTTCCAGGAACTGGTCTCCACCATACATCTTGTGAGTCTGAGTCTGCAGGATAAGGGCTTCGCCGGCCAACTGCTGGCTGCCGTCTTCAAGTTTCTGGATCGGGGAGAGGCGGTTTACTGGATATACAACTACAAACGGGGAAGCTTTTATCCCTTCGTACCGAAGGGCGAGGGACGAGACAGGGATAACGCCCTGGAATTGCGACTGAAGGCGGCCATGGAGAAGGAGTTGCCCATCGAGCAGGAGATGGAGCGATGGTATCCCCTATGGGGAGTGCCCCTGTGAGAGTCAGCGCCCGTGGTGGGCGCTGACTCTGTTATCCGCGGCCGCGGCGAATTGAGTCTGAGCCTACCCGATAGGGTACAGCCGCCTGGCCTCATCGAGGGAGGTGTCGGGCGGTGGCACCACCAGATCCGACTCCACGATCTGGTCGTTAGGAACCGGATTCCCATGAGTCCTGACCACCTGAGCCAACTCGCCCAAGAGTCGGCGGAACTCGGGGCCGTCGTTCTTGGCCATGGCAGCCATCAGTTGGCCGTCTATGTCGTTGATGCGGTCGAGGGCCCCATCTTCCACACGGTACTGACCTTCGGTAGCAATCCGCACGATCATTGGCCCTCCTTCAACTGCTTCGGCTGCTGTTGCTGGCCGGAAGGCTTGGGTAACCCCAGTTGCTGCTTCATCTGCTGCAGTTCGCTGTCCACATTCTGGGTGATGGTGATTTTGGATAGCTCTTCCTCGACCCTGTCGCTGGGGCTCGCGATCTCCTCGAGGGTCCCAGCGGACACCAGTTCGTCGATGGCCCCGGCGCGCGCCTGGAGCTGCTGGGTCTTCTCCTGAGCTCGATCCACGGCCATCCCGACGTCGGCCATCTCCTCGGAGAGCCCGGTGAGTGACTCCCCGATCTTCACCTGCGCCTCGGCGGCCGAGTACTGAGCCTTGATGACCTCCTTCTGTGTTCGGAAGGACTCCACCTTGGTGGTCAGCCGCTGCTCGGTCTCGCTGAGCTTTTCCTGCTGCTGCTCGAGATCCGTGATCTGCGGATCGAGGCCCTGGATCTGCTGGAGGGCCGCCTGCTTTCGCTCCAAGGCGAGCCGAGCCAGATCCTCGCGGCCCGCGGCCAGTGCCCGCCGTGCCTGGTCGTCCAACTGACTGGTATTCTGCTTGAGCTGAGCCTCCTGCAACTCGAGGCGGCGCCGCGCCGCCACAACCTCCACGATCCCTCTTCTGACATCCTGGAGGTGCTCCAACTGGTTCTGGTAGGCATAGTCCATGGTCTGTCGCGGATCCTCGGCCCGGTCGAGCAGGCTGCTCACCTTCGACTTGATGACCGTGGACATGCGAGATATGACGCCCATGCTCGTGTCCCCCTTAGTGACATCGATTGTGACGTAGAGAGGTCAGCATGAGGCAGCATCCGTGCCCGACGGGTAGGTAGAAATGGGGCAAAGAAGAGGGGATGGTTCGCGGTTAAATCCGCGAACCATCCCCTTCCACGCTTTGTCGGGTCCTCAGCGGGAGCCCATCGTGGCGTGAGGCAGCTATGCGACGTTCTTGATGAGCTTCAGGTTGCCGGTCTTGGCTGCCTGGAGGATGGGACCCATATACTCGTCCAACATTTCGGTGGTCATCGGCACCGGCATGTTCTCCAGCTTCATCTTGAGGGCTGGATCTTTGGCAGCCGTCAGGGCCCGCTGGATGTGCTCGTCGGTGAACCCCTTGACCTGATTCAGGTTGGTGGGGAAGCCGACCTTCTGCCCCAGGGCAATCATCGATTCGGCGACTGCCATCCCCAGGTCACGTCCGTGCAGCCGGTCCACGTTGGCGGTGGTGAAGCCGGCCTGCTGGAAGATTTTGCCTACCATCCGCAGCTCCTCCTCCACGGCAGGGGAGAAGAACACCGTGTAGTAGGGGTTCATGATGTAGCAAGCCCGGCCGTGGCTCAGGATGTCTATCAGGGAGAAGCTGGTGAGGTGCGCGCCGTTGGTTCCACCCAGCATAATGGCGTACCCTCCCAGGTCTGTGGCCAGCGCAAGGGCCGTGCGGGCCTCCACGTCGTTCCCGTCCTTCATCGCCCGTTCCAGATACTCCACCACGAGGCCGATCCCTACCTGGGCTACCTCCATCATCTTCTGGTGATAGGGCTTTCCAACGGAATCGAAGAGCACTTCGAGGCAGTGGGACACACCGTCCAGGGCACCGTCGGCGGTGAAGCCTGGTGGCATGGAGCGAGTCAAGTCGTAGTCGAGCAGGGCGCGGGTCGGCACGATTGCGTTGTCCACCACCAGCTTCTTCTGGCCCGTCTTGACGTCGGTGATGTTGGAGTACTTGGTCAAGTGGGCGCCGGTGCTGGCGGCAGTCTGGATGGCGACGACCGGGGTGAGACTCTTGCCGGTTGACTTCAGCTTCTCAGTCACCTTGCCGGTGCCGAAGTATTCGTCGATCGTGCCTCCGAGGGTGCGAAGCACCTCCGCGGATTTGACCGCGTCGATGGTGCTGCCTCCCCCCATGACCACGATCACGTCGCAGGCGGTCCCTTTCAGTTCTTCGGTGATCCGCTGAAGGTCCTCGCGTGGGGCGTTGGGCTTTGCCCCCTCTATCTCCTTCACCACTCGGACCCCGGCACCTGCCATCGAGTCCTTGATCCTGCCGGCAAAGTGCTCGTTGCCGGGATACACGTCGTAAACAAAGGCCGCACTCTTGCCCAGGCCAGCGGTTATCCGGCCGGCCTCGTCAAGGACGCCGGAGCCGAAGACATACTTCTTGCCCTGAAACTCCCGCATCATTTGGCGGGCTCTCTCGAAGTCTGCCATTACTTCCTCTCCTCTCACCTTAGAGACAGTTGTCCATGAAACCGTAACAAGATAGCACGAAAGGCATGGCCGTGCACGCGGACTGGTTCAGAACCGCATGGTCTCTCTAAGGGCAGCGCCCATCTCATCCAGGGCCTGCCGGCTTCGATCCAGCACGTTGTGGTACCTGAGGAAGCCGTGGATCAATCCGTTGTATCGGGTGAAGGCTACCGGCACCCCGGCTTCTCTTAGCCGGTTCGCGTAAGCCTCTCCCTCGTCCCGCAATGGATCGTACTCCGCGGTTGCCACCAGGGCTGGAGGCAGGCCGTGAAGATCCTCGGCCCTCAGCGGAGAGGCGTATGGATGCAATCCATCCTCCTCCCTAGCCAGGTAATGGTTCCAGTACCATTCCATATCGGCCCGGCTCAGCATGTAGCCCGAGCCGTTCTCATGATAAGAGGGTGTGTCGAAATTGTGGTTGGTGACGGGATAGATCAGTAGTTGGTATCGGAGGGCCGGACCTCCCTCGTCTCTTGCCCTGAGTGCCGTCGCGGCCGCCAGGTTTCCACCGGCACTATCGCCGCCAACGGCGATGCGGCGTGCGTCTCCGAGCAGGTCAGCCGCGTTGTCGGTGACCCAACGGGTTGCTGCGAATGCGTCGTCGACCGCGGCGGGGAACTTGTGCTCTGGCGCCAATCGGTATTCCACGGAGGCCACGATGCAGCCGGAGGCGTTGGCGAGGGCGCGACAAAGGTGATCGTGGGTCTCTACGCTCCCCACGACGAAGCCACCGCCGTGGAAGTAGACCAGGATGGGAAAGGGCCCGGAACCGGCAGGGGTGAAGGTTCGCAGCAGCAGCGGCCCATCGGGACCGGGGATTTGGCGGTTCGAAACCGCGGCAACGGCCTGTGGCTCTCCCGCCGTCATTGCCATGCGGAGCACCATGACGCGCCGTGCCTCCTCGGCTGAAAGGGTCGGGTACGGCGGCAGGCCCGCGGCTGAAGCTTGGTCGATGAGTGCTCGAACCTGGGGATCCAGGGGCATTCTGAGACCTCCTGAGTGAAGCTGCCCTTAGCCTAGCACAATTGGAAATCTTGTTGACTCAGGAATGCTCTGTGATTATCATGACTGGCGCCCGCGACGTCGAATCCGGTTTGAGACGCAGTCGAGGGAGCGGGCTGGAGTACGTGAGTAGACCCAGCGAGAAACGCGGTTCGGAGTGGAGGCGGGAACCGTCCGAGGCGAATCTAGCCGGGAAAAGCAACAGACAACAGGTAGGAGGAGAAAGTAGGATGGCCTTTAAGATCACCGAGGATTGCATCAGTTGTGGCGCTTGCGAGTCGGTGTGCCCGAACGAAGCGATCACCCAAGGTGCGGAGTTCTACGAGATCAACTCCGCCAAGTGCAAGGAGTGCCAGGGATCCTACGATACCCAGCAGTGCGCCTCTGTGTGCCCGGTCGACGCCTGCATCCAGGCTTAGCGCTGAGGGACAGAACCGCGGATCCGATTGTCGTCAATGGCCGCCGCACGACCGGCGATCGCCGGCCACCTCGACCGTCATTGACCGACGAGCATGTACCGGGGAAGCCGCTTTGGCCTCCCCGGTTTGCTTACGGCCAACATGGAATGCCTCTTCATCTCGAAACTTCTCGAACAGAGCTCGTTCCCCCTGATCCCCCGCCAGATCCACGGCTAGTTGCCGGTAGTGTACGGTATATTGCGGAAACGTCTACCATGTCATGCTGAGTGGTGCGCCCGCCAAGTTTGCTGCAGCTTTACCCGCCGCTAAAGCAGCGGGCTGAGAAAACGAAGCCCGCTGAAGCGGGCTGGGACCGCCGGCGGAACGAGACGGCTTGGTCTCAGCCCAGTTTACTGGGCTTGGTCTTTTCAGCCCGAGGCT
>DAHXJB010000180.1:0-9389 GCA_027372455.1 Chloroflexota bacterium
TGCTCCGCCGGCTTCGTCGTCATTCCGCGCCCCTTGTTGCAAGCAGTTTGCAATTGCAATTGTAACACAGGACGCGGGGCTGTCAACCCGAATTGCCCCGTTCACCCGTAACCAGGCCGTTTCTACCGCCGCTCTCGCCCCGACCCCTCGCGCATGTACGGTCTCAGTGCACGCCGGGCATCTGCCACCGTGAGTGGTGTTCCCTCCAGGCTCCCCAGGAAACCGTCTTCCCGTAGCCCACGCACGAGCGCCCCCAGCCGAGGCTCCCGTAGGCCGGCGGACTGGAGAAGATCCGGCCTGGTCAGCACTTCACTCGGATCCCCTTCGCCCGCCAGCCGGCCGCGGTACAGCAGGTAGACCCTATCCGCCAACTCGGGCACCAGGTCCATGTCATGCGTGGAATAGAGGATAGTCGTGCCAAACTCGTCCCTGATCCGGCGCAGCAGCCGCATAAGTGACTCGACCCCTTCCGGATCCATGCCGGACGTGGGCTCATCTAGCACCAGGATCCGGGGTCGCAACGCGAGCACCGCCGCTATCGCCACACGCTTCTTCTCCCCACCGCTCAGGTGGTGGGGAGAACGGCGCTCCACGCCTGCCATGCCAACCACCTCGAGTGCCCAACGCACCTCCGCCGCGATGCGGCCGGGATCGTATCCCCGGTTCTGCAGCCCAAATGCCACCTCCTGTCCCACCGTGGGCGAAAAGAGTTGGTCGTCGGGCTCCTGGAAGACGAGACCCACCTGACGCCGCAGCTCTTTGAGGTCCCACCGGCTGACCGGCACCCCCTCTATCCAAATTTCGCCGGCCGCTGGTCGGTAAAGACCATTGAGGTGCCAGAAGAAGGTGGACTTGCCCGCTCCGTTCGGGCCTACGAAAGCGGCGATGATCCCCCGAGGGATACTGAGGCTCACCTTCTCCAGAGCCACCTCGCCTAACGGATAGCGATAGGTTAATTCTTCGACACGAACTGGATCCAAAGCAGATTCTCCTATACCCGCTGGAGGTGATCCAGCAATACCAGACCAGATAGGATCAACACGGCCGCTCCTGCCCAGCCATATATGGCGCGGTCCAGGGGGTCTCCGGCGAAATAGCCGGTGAAGTGGGACCGCTCGTCGTAGCCTCTGGCCTCCATTGCCTGATACACTCGCAGGCTGCGTTCGTACGCCCGCAAGAACACCATCCCGGCCAGCGTTCCCAGGCCCTCCACGCGGGCGCGCCAGCTCTCTTCAGTGGCGCGGCTCTCCATCGCCAAGTGCATGCGATGGAGCTCGTCCAACAGCAGGAACAGGTAGCGATAGGTCATGAACGCCACATCCAGCACGAATGGCGGGATCCCCAGCGGTCGCAAGCTGGCCAGGATCTCCACCGTGGGGGTGGTGAGAGATAGAAGGGTCACCGCGGACACCGCGGTCAAGATCCGCAGCCCCAGGAGGAGTCCCAAGAGAAGTCCCTCCCGGTGCAGCTGCAGGGTGACGAAAGCGATCTTCCAGCTGGCGAGGACGGTTTCCCCCTGCACCATCGCCTGACTCAGCACAACGAGCCAGGCGATCCCGAATGGGATAGACAGCCGCTGAAGCCACACCCGAACGGGGATCCTGGCCAGGATAGTCAAGGGCAGGATCAAGGCAAGGAGGAGGCCCTCGGTCCACAGCTGGCCGAGCGCCACCGCCGCTACCACCGATGCCAGGCAGCTCCAGGTCTTGAGTCTTCCATCCGCGCGATGGAGCGGGCTTGCGCCTCCCGCCAAGCGGTCCACCAATCCTATTTCCATCAGCTAGTCCCTCGGAGAAAGGAGGGGGAGGCATGCCTCCCCCTCAGCTCCAGTTCTTCCGGCACCGGCCCGACTACCGTTTATCGAGAGACCCGAACAGGCCGTTCCAATGGTGGCCCACGATCAGGCCGGCGAAAAAGTTGGCCACGGAGAACGCGCCCACCTGGGCATCGCCGGGAAGCTCCACAAAGGGGTGGGGCTGCGCGTGGGCCGTGGCTCCGGCCATGGCGTTGACGATGTCGTCGGTCCCGGTGCCATCCATGTGGTGAAGGCCCATGTACTCGGCCGCCACGAAGATGGCAGCAAGGAGCAGAAACATGACCCCCAGGCATACCTTGGTGTAACCGTCCAGCCAGACCTCATCCTTCATCATGGTTCACCTCCAACCGCCAGCTTTTTTTTCCTCCGCGCCAGCAGGGGCAGAAGGTCGGGGCGCCGTTCCGCCATCATGGTTAGGGCGGCAGCGGTGAAAACCGCCTCCAGGATGGCCAGAGGGAACTGGGTCGGCCCGTAGCCCAGGAAGAAGATGAGCCACTGCTTCCAAAGGGCCACCTGCCCGTGAAGAGGAATCGCCAGCTCCAGGGCGCTGGTGACGTAGGTCATGAGGTCCCCCACCAAACCCGCCATGCCTCCGGCCAACCAGATAGGTGCACCTCCGCGCCGAAAGATCCACCACAACAGGTAGCCGGAGAATCCCCCGACTATCCCCATCGAGAAGGTGTTGGCCCCCAGCGTGGTGATACCACCGTGTCCCAGGAATATAGCCTGGAAGAACAGCACGATCGCGGAGATGAAGGCGGTGGCGAGTGGCCCCAGGATGATCGCCGCCATGGGCGTCGCGGTTGGGTGGGAGCAGGAGCCGGTGACCGGCACCGGCAGGTGCATGGCCGACACCACGAAAACGGCCGCGCCCATCATGGCAAGCAAAGGCTTGTAGGCAGGGTTCTGCTCAGCTTTCTTCTGAGCCTGCTTAATGCCTGGGATCACGAAGGCCAGGGCAACCACATCCCAGGCTACAGTCTGAGCCAGGGGAATGATGCCATCTTCGATGTGCACTGAACGCAACCTCCACGCTTAGCTGAAGAATTCGTAGGAACGGAAACGAGAAAACAAAAAAGGAATCCCCCGCACGGCGGCAAGGAATTCCTCTAGCTACTATCCATGAACCCACCTCCTGTCCGCGCAGAAGCATAGATCTGTTCTCGCGAACGGGCAGGTATCCTGGCTCAGGATCCTCGCCTCCACCGGCCTTCCCGGGCTCTGCCCAGTGGCATAATCGGTGGGGCTCCCCATCACAGTTGCGGGACAGCGGCAGCTTCACACTGCCTTCCCTGCATCCGTCCGCTTACCCTATGGTGTTTTCGCTTTCCTAATCTGCTGACCGACGCGATTATACGACATTCCTTGGAACAACGTCAACGAGGCGTGCCTGCGACCCCAAACCCCATTCCGGCCATCAACATCGGCATCATTATCTCCAGGCGGTCCTCTTTAGCGATTTAACACTCATTTTGCGTCTCGCCAGCCCGCATCATTGGTTCGAGGCTCCCCACTTGCTATGTGCAGATGCCATCGACTTGCAGAAAGGGGGCTGCGAAGATGCGCCTCTCGCAAATGCTGGCAAGAGACGGTATGGGAGTGATGGTGATCGTGACCCTCACCCTGTGTGCACCTTGTGTCGCTACCCCCGCCGCTATGGCGGCGGTCAACGGGGCTAACAGCACCCCCCAGGATCAGGCGCTGCGGAACAGCCTGTCCAACTATCTCGCGGGGGTGGAAGGAAGCTTCGGGATCGCTGTCATCGATCTGAACAACAGCCGTACCCTATCCATCGACGGCAATACCCCGTTCCCCGCCGCAAGCATGTACAAACTACTCGTGATGTACGAGGTGTATCGACTCATCGCCAGGGGGGATCTCTCCATGGACAACAGGCTGCTGATCACCGACGCCGATGCAATCGAGGAGGAGCCCGACGACGGTCTCTTCTCGGGGGACAATCCAACCATCGAGGAGGCCATTAACGCCATGATCACCATCAGCAGCAACGCTGCCGCGAGCGCTCTCACCAGACAAATCGGCGGTTCGCAGCAGATTGAGGCGGCCGCCAGAAGGTTGGGGATGGCCCAGACCACCCAGGTAGACGGCGAACTCTGGAGTACCCCTAACGACCTGGCCCACTTCTTCCAACTGCTGGCGAAGCGTTCCCTGGTGAACACGAGGGCGAGCGAGCAGATGTTGGATTTGCTGCTGCGGCAGAGCGTCAACGATCGACTCCCGGCCCTGCTGCCCAACGATGCCATCGTCGCCCACAAGACGGGAGAGGTGGACGACGTGCGCAACGACGGCGGCATCGTATATGGACCAAACGGAAGCTATGTCATCGTGCTGATGAGTAGAGGAGGCGTTCCAAACGACGAGTCATGGACGGAGGCCGTCGTATCCAAGATGATTTACTCACACTTTGGTCAATAGCCACACTCACGGTTGCCATTAGACGCCATTGCCTTCACAATATCCAGAGTTGGAGTCGCTGGCGGAGGATGCGCGCGAATGATCAATAGTCTTACCCCCGACTACCTTCGTCGGGAGAGCGGCATCCTGCTGCACCCTACCTCCCTGCCGGGGCCTCACGGCATCGGGGATCTCGGCACCGAGGCCCGAAGATTCGTCGACTTCCTCGAGGCAGCCGGCCAGCAGCTGTGGCAGATCCTTCCGCTGGGCCCCACCGGACTCGGCAACTCCCCCTACGCATCGCCCTCGGCGATGGCGGGGAATCCCCTGCTGATCTCTCTGGATACCCTGGTCAAGGAGGAGCTTCTGTCCAAAGAAGAGTTGGCGCAGGAGCACTACCTTCCCCATAAGCGGGTCGACTACGACGCGGTTGCCGCCTTCAAGCTCCCTCTGATCCAGCGGGCCTCCCGCCGCTTTCAGGCAGGCGCGACCCCCACCCAACGTTCGGAGTTCGAACAGTTCTGCGAGCAGCACGTCGTCTGGCTGGAGGACTTCGCCCTCTTCATGGCCATCAAGGAAGCGCATCACGGAGCAGCCTGGACTCGATGGGAACCCGAGATAGCTGCCCGTGATCCCAAAGCACTGGAGAGTTTGAAAGGGCAACTGGCGGAGCAGGTCCAGTTTCATCGCTTCGTCCAGTTCGAATTCTATAGGCAGTGGGGGGTGCTGAAGCGCTACGCCAACGAACGAGCTGTGCGGATCATCGGCGACATCCCGATCTTCGTGGCCATGGACAGCGCGGACGTGTGGTCGAGACCCGAGCTGTTCCACCTGGATGAGAAGGGCAATCCCACGGTGGTCAGCGGTGTCCCACCCGACTACTTCGCCAGGACCGGACAGCGTTGGGGAAATCCCCTCTACCGATGGGACAGGCTAGCTCGGGAGGGTTACAGATGGTGGATCCAGCGCTTTCAGGCGGTGCTCGCCCTCGTGGACCTGGTGCGGATCGATCACTTCCGTGGATTTCAGGCCTACTGGGAGGTGCCGGCCCAAAACAGAACGGCGGAACGCGGCCGATGGGTAGACGGACCGGGCGAAAGCCTCTTCAGAGCACTGGAAGCGGCGCTTGGCCCCCTACCGGTGATCGCGGAGGACTTGGGCATCATCACCCCGGACGTGGAAACCCTGCGTGACAGACTGCGCTTCCCGGGGATGAAGGTGCTGCAGTTCGCCTTCGGCAACGATGCTCGCAACCCCCACCTACCCCACAACTACCCCCGTCGCTGCGTGGTCTACACCGGCACCCACGACAACGATACCTCGGTTGGATGGTTCAACTCTCGCCCCCAGCAGGAACGACGCGCGGTCCTTCGCTACCTGGGAAAGGATCAGGCGGAGATCAACTGGGATCTGATGCGGCTGGCGTTTGCCTCGGTGGCGGATGTGGCCATGGCACCACTGCAAGACCTGCTGGGGCTTGGCAGCGCCGCGCGGATGAACCTACCGGGGCAACCGACCGGCAACTGGAGCTGGCGTTTCACCACCGACCAGCTGCGGCCCGACCTCGCGGGTCGCTTGAGAGAAATGACCTCCACCTACGGTCGAGGCTAACGGGGCCCCAGGATATGTAAGGGGGCGGTTGTACAACCGCCCCTGTGACCGTCTACTTCTTGTAGTAGTCGGCATTCTTTTGCAGGAAGCTCTGCCATTTCTCCGGCAGTTCGGCATCGGAGGTGATGGCATTCACGGGGCAGACCGACTCGCAGGCACCGCAATCGATGCATTCATCGGGATTGATGTAGAGCTGCTCCGAGGTCGCGTATCCATCCTCTTCCTTCGTCGGATGGATGCAATCCACCGGACACACCTCCACACACGCGGTGTCCTTGACTCCGATACATGGCTCGTTGATAACGTAGGTCACGGGATCCTCCTTTTCACCTGCTCCCGGCGACATCGGCAACTGCCGACCCGCGTATCCCGCGGTGTGGCAGGACAACGTTGCCATCAATGTACAACGTCGGTCAGCCCCTTTGCAACAGTTTATTGGAGCCGCTCAGCCGTCGAAATCAGCTGGTTAACCGTGTTAGAAACCTGCCGGCTCCCCTCGGCCGTCTGGCGCGTCACCTGCTCGATCTGGCGGATTGTGCTCACCACCTGCTCACTGGCGCTCTGCTGCTGCTGCGTGGCCAGCAGCATCTCCCTGGCGGCGCTCGCGACCTCTTCCACCGTTTCCACTATCTGAGCTATCGCATCCCCTGCTCCACGGCCCAGACTGGCCCCAACCTCCACATCTGCCTCGCTCTTCTCCGCTGCCAGCACCGTGGAGCTGGCAGCCCGCTGGATCTCGGCCACCGCAACCCTCACCTGGTGGGCCGCACTCTTCGCCTCGGTGGCCAACTCCTTCACCTGGCTGGCCACCACACTGAATCTACGACCATATTCGCCCGCCGCCGCGCTCTCGATAGCCGCGTTCAGGGCAAGCAGATGGGTGCGGTCGGCTATCTCGGAGATAACCTCGATGATCTCGCCAATGGCCTGCGTCTTCTGACCCAGCGTCAGGTTCTTCTCGGCGACGGTGCGCACTTCGGAACGGATCCTGTCCAGTCCGGCGATCGTCTCCTCCACGGCCTGATGCCCGGACTCCGCCGCCGCCAAAGCGCTGGATACCTGCCGGGACACCTGAGCGCTGTTGGCGGCTATCTGGCTGGCTGCCCGGCTCAGCTCCTCCATCGCGGCGACAATCTCACCCATCGCTGCGGCCTGCTCCGTGGAACCGTTGGCCTGCTCTACCGAAGTGGTGGCCAGCTCTTTGGCCATGACCCTGATCTCGCCCGCAACCACAGCGCTCAGCTGAGTTCTGCTCTCGATCTCTTGTTTGGCGGCGGCCAGTTCGGCAGCTCGCTGCTCGATCTCGGCCTTGGCCATCCTCAGCTCCTGAGCCTGCCGTTCCGCCTCCACGGCCCGCGATTCCGTCTGAACCAGTGCACTTCTCAATCGCTCTGAGAACTCCGAAGCGAATTGCGTCACAATCAAGAAGATCCCAGATACGGCCAGCACGTCTATGATCTTGACCTCTGTGGTATCGAGGGTCACTAAGCCAAAGCCAAGACCCGATCCCCACAGCTGGAGTAAGAACAGAACCATTGCTGCTGCTGCGGTCGATAGCACCGATCGCCTCTCCAGCAGCAAACCCGCCAGCATCACCGGCACCATTTGGCTGACGGCCAGAGACAGTGGACCACCCAGGGCAACGCCGGTAGCCGCGATCACTATCATGAAGCCGGATACCAGCAGTGCGGCAGCCGTGGTGGTCCGCTCACCCTGGCCGAGCATCATGCTTCCCAGACTCAGAGCCACTATCACAGAGAGCGCGAGAACAGCAATCGCCTCCCAGGACTGGGGCCGCAGAAGCCAGATGGTGGCCAAGACCAACCCGATCGCCCCGCTGGCCATGGCCGTTAGGCGGGCGGTGGCTACCACCGTCTGTCTCCTCATCTCCGCCTCACTCGTGGGCAGCCGGTTGGTGGTCATTGTGGTCACGGTCACCTTGCGCTCCTTTCGCCCGGAGTAGCGGGCAGGGGGGTAAACATGGAAAAAGACTCACAGTGGGCGGGAATAATCGACCACTACATAATAGCACGATCCCGCTTTGCGGCAAGCGTGATGAGGCTATATAATCCCTCAAACTATCGACAAACTCCACCAAAGCTGGCCGCCTTGTCATGCCTGCAACTATAGTTATCGACATCAATCCCATTCTCTTTAGTGCAGGCCCCATCGTCATTCGATGGTATGGGCTGATGATCTCGCTCGCCATCCTGGCGGGGCTCGTCCTCGCGATCCGGGAGGGTGGTCGCCTGGGCATCTCCGAGGACGACGTGCTGTACGTGGCGCTTTGGGGCGTGCCTCTGGGCCTGATCGGCGCCCGCATCTTTCACGTGCTGGACGTCTGGGAGTACTACGCTAACTACCCGCTTCAGGTCCTGGCAATCCAACAGGGAGGGCTTGCGCTCTATGGCGGCCTGATAGGTGGGATCGCGGGTGGATTGGTCGCTATTCACCGGAGGAAGCTCCCCCTCTGGCGGTTCCTGGACATCGCCGCGCCCAGCCTGGTCCTGGGGCAGGCCATAGGTCGGGTGGGCAGCTTCATCAACGGCGACCAGCAGGGCCCCCCAGCGCAGCTGCCCTGGGCCACATCCTATGTCCATCCGGGAAACCTGGCGCCCGACTCGCAGCCCAGACATCCCGCTCAGATCTATGAGATGCTGTACGATCTGGCCCTTTTCGGCCTGCTGCTGCTGCTTCGCCGCCGCTTGAAGCGGGAGGGTGTCCTCTTCGCCCTTTACGCCGCTCTCTACGCCTTCGGGCGATTCTGGATATCGACCTTTAGGGAGGATGCTCTCTTCTTGATGGGATTGGGGCAGGCCCAGGTCATCAGTATCGTCGTCTTCCTGGCGGCCCTGTCCATGGCCGTCTACCTGTGGCGGCGGGAGCAGGCGCTCGATTCCACACGTTGAGAGTTCACCCTGGCGCATGGGTAGCTTGTGCCCCGTGCCCGTTACGTGTAACCTTATGGCAACCATGACTCACACAGCTGTACTTTACACAAGAGAAGGCTGCTGCCTCTGCGAGCACGCTCGGGGGATCCTCCACCGGCTGCAGGCGGAATTCGATCTGTCGATCGAAGAGGTCGATATAACCGGAGACCCGGTCCTGCAGGAGAAGTACGGGTGTACCATTCCCGTGGTGGTGATCGACGGCCAGCATAGTTTCGAGTCCAAGATCACCGAGTACTACCTCCGAAAAGTGCTCGTTCCCAGGAGGCGATGGCCGTGGCTGATGAGGTAAGCCATTCCCCTTGGCAAGCAGTTCCATGACCGAGGAATCGCATAGCTTTCGCTGGCAACGGCTGGGGCCAGAGACCTTTGTGCTCCTCCACAGTGAAGGTGATAGGAATTGTCATGCTGAGCGGAGCGAAGCATCTCCTCGTCACTGGAGATCCTTCGCTGTCGCTCAGGATGACAAGAAAGGCGCTCAGGATGAGAGGGTGGGCGCTCGGGATGACACCCATCCAGGTCTGCGTGGCGGAGTATTGGCCTGGACGAGTGTGGGCAGGAACTGCTCCCGCTGGCTTGTCCGCCACTGGCTGGCGCTG
>DAHXJB010000004.1:0-7055 GCA_027372455.1 Chloroflexota bacterium
GCGATCCTCGACAGTCGATCCATGTTGGGTCCGGTCATGTCTACTTCGGGCCCGGTCTCACCAATAGCTACTTCATCGATCCCCAGACAGGGGAGAAGCGGCCCACACGCCGCGGGGACGTGGCATCCGTCGCGTTGGTAAGCGACGCGCTCCCAAACATCGATTACGTGATGGGACTGGGGCTAATCAGCGACGTGACGGCGACCCTGGCGCCGGTCTACGAGTTCGCGGAGATGGTGGCCAACACCACCAAGCCGATTATTGCCTGGGCCTATTCGACCGATAACGTCGCCGCCATCTTTCGGATCGCGGCGGCCGTGGCAGGGGGTGAGGAAGCGCTGAGGCAGAGACCCAACTTTGCCCTCTTCTCCACCTACTCCACACCCCTTAAGCACACGAACGAGGACATGGGCAATGTCTTGTGGGCGGCCGGCCACGGCATCCCGGTTGTCTACCTGGGCGGACCGACGCTGGGAATGACCTCCCCGGCATCGGGCGCGAGCGCCCTGGTCCTCTTCCTGGCCGTCGCCCTGAGCGGGCTCGCCGTGGTGCAACTCAAGCATCCGGGCGCGCCCACGGCCATCGGCTCGGTGCCCGCGGCGATGGACCTCTACACGGCGCGGGTGGCGTACGGCGCCCCAGAGACCAGCCTGTACGGGGCCGCGGCGGCGGAGCTTGCCCATCACCTGGGGCTTCCGTTCATGGGCACGGCGGGCGCGTCCGATGGCAAACTGCTCGACGGCCAGGCTACCGCGGAATCGATGGTTCAGGTGCTTATGTCGGCGCTGAGCAGCACGGACCTGGTGCACGACATCGGCTTCCTGGAAGGCGCCGCCATAGGCTCTCTGCCGCTTCTGGTGGTGGTCGACGAACTGATCGGCATGACGCGACGCATCATGAGAGGGGTCGAAGTGAGCGAGGAGTCCATCATGCTCGACCTCATCGCCGAGGTTGGGCCAACCGGGGCCTTCATCGCCGAGCCGAGGTCCGCGAGGTTGTGTCGTCAGGAGATCTGGGTGCCAACCCTCATGGATCGGAGCGACTACACCAACTGGGAGTTGAACGGAGCCAAGGGGCTCGAGGAACGGGCAGTGGCCAAGCTCCAACACATTTTGGAGCACCATCAGCCGGTCGCGCTGCAAGCAGAGACGAGCCGCACCATCGCAGCCATCCTGGCGGAGGTGGAGAAAGCCTCTGCTCCTGCAGCGGCCGCTACTCGGTAACAGCCATCCAGGGGACTTATCCCAATGGTTCGGGGCAAGCAGTAGCAGGCTGCCAAGACCGGCAATCATGTGACTCCCTCGCCGTGGAGAGGGTCACCGGGTTCGGGCAACTCGACTATATACTCCCCGGGATGGGGAGCTTGATAATCGCTGAGGAGGGTCATGGCATGGCAGACTTCAAGAGAATCTACGATGGGGTGGTTGCGGGCGATATCCCCGGGGTTAAAGAGCTTGTGCAGCGAGCGATGGATGGCGGTGAGAGCGCCAAGGCACTGCTTCAGGAAGCGCTCATCCCGGCGATGGCCGAGGTGGGTCGCATGATGAAGTCAGGGGAACTGTTCGTTCCGGAGGTTCTCGTCTCGGCTCGGGCGATGCAGGGAGGGCTGAATGTGCTCAAGCCCCAACTGGCAGCTGCCGACATCCAGCCGGCGGGAAGGATCGCTCTGGGTACCGTGAAGGGCGACCTCCACGACATCGGAAAGAACCTGGTAGCTATGATGATGGAGGGAGCTGGCTTCGAGGTGATAGATCTCGGCACCGACGTGGCCCCCGAGAGGTTCGTGGCAGCGGTGACAGAACGTGGCGCCAACATCATCGGGATGTCTGCCCTTCTGACTACAACAATGTCCAACATGAAGAAGACTATCGAGGCCTTGAAGGAAGCAGGAGTTCGTGACAGGGTCAAGGTGCTGATCGGCGGCGCGCCCGTTACCCAGCGCGACGCGGAACAGATCGGGGCTGATGGCTACGCCCCCGACGCCAGCTCAGCTGTCGACAAGGCCAAGGAACAGATGGGGGTGCTCGTCTAGCAGTCCATCCACTGAGGACCTGTCACTGAATAGCTTGACCGAAGCACTGGGGCTGTCAGTGAATGTGCGCATGGCAAGCCAAGAGATGATCGCGTTGTCACGTGACAGATCCTAATAGAGCGACTCGGTCTCCGGGTGTGGAGGTGGGTTCAGGGCGTAGTCGACGAACATGTCCTCACCCATTATGCGAATTCGGTATGCGGTCAAAATCCAGCTTATGGCCAAGGAAGAACGAATGAAAAACAATGTTATCGTGGTCATGCTAGACAGCCTGCAGTTCAACTACTTGGGGTGCTACGGCAACAACTGGATCAAGACCCCCAATTTCGACCGCCTCGCGCGGGAAGGGGTGCTCTTCGAGAACAATTACATCGAAGGCGTGCCCACGGTTCCCGCCCGTCGAGCGATGCACACCGGCCGCTACCACCTGCACGACAAGGGCTGGTCACCGCTGGACATGGACGATACCACCATCGCCGACCTCTGCTGGGGGCACCCGATCGACACGGCCTTGATCTTTGATTGCCCGATGTACCGCCTGCCTAAGTTCGGCTACAGCCGTGGCTTCGACAAGGTCTGGTTCCTCCACGGCCACGAGGATGATCACGAGTACTACAGCCAGGATCCCTTGTACCACCTGAAGGTCGAGGACTTCGTTGAGGACCACATGCTGGAGACCGCGGACAAGGTGATGGGGGAGAGAGTTCTCGGACCGCTACTCTATGAGATGTCGTGCTACCTGCGGCAAAGCCAGTACTGGAAGAGCGATGAAGACCACAGAGTGGCCAAAGTTATGAAGATGGCTGCCAAGTACCTGGAACAGGCCGACCGCAACAAGCAATTCTTCCTCTGGGTGGACTCCTTCGATCCTCACGAGCCCTGGGACCCGCCGTCTGTTTATGATCCCGATGAGAAGTGCCCTTACGATCCCGATTACAAGGGCAAGGACATGTTTCTGCCCATTATGGGCCCGGTGGCGGGCATGTATACCGAGCCTGAGCTGCACCACATCCGCATGCTCTACGCCGAGAAGGTGACGATGGTGGACAAATGGCTGGGTTATCTGATGGACAAGGTCAAAGCCATGGGGCTGGAGGATAATACGCTCTTCCTCGTGGTTTCCGACCACGGTGAGCCTATGGGGAACGGCGAGCACGGGCACGGGATCATGCGCAAGTGCCGGCCTTGGCCATACGAGGAACTAGTCCACGCGCCGATGATCATGAAAGGTCCGGGGCTGCCGGCAGGCAAGCGTGTGAAGGGGTTCACACAGTCGTGCGACGTGGCGCCGACGGTGACGGATTGGCTGGGCATCGGCGTGCATCCGGAGATGACGGGTAAGAGCTTGCTGCCGCTGGCCAGGGGCGAGGTGGACAAGGTGCGCGACTTCGCCGTTGCCGGTTATTACCGTCTCTCGGCGTCCATCATCACCGATGACTGGTCGTTCATCCACTGGCTCCGCCCTGACGAGAAGACCATCAGCCAGAGCAAGCTCCAGATATACCGTCACGACATCATAGAGTCCGTTGACCATCTGAAGAAGGCTGGCGGACACTTTGAGAAGGTATACGGCGAATCGGTCAATGATCTGGAGCGACGCCTCAAGGAGGCTGCTACCCTTGACGACGAAGAACAATGGACCTGCACGCCGGGCAGTGTGGCCGAGCTGCCGGAGCGCGACCAACTGTTCGACAGAAGAGCCGATCCGTTCCAGCTGAACAACATCGCAGGCAAAGAGCCAGGTCGAGCCTCGGAGCTCTACGCGCAACTGCGCGAGTTCATGGCCGAGCTGCGCACGAGTTAGCAATAGCGAGGTAGCGGCCGCATCGCAGCAGCGGCTGCCGGGGCTGCCGGGGCTTAGTGCGAGGCGTTTCTGCAGCCGCTGCATGTGCAACAACTGGGTGCTTATGGAAGAGATACTTATCTGGGAAAGCAACGTCGAGAGAATTCGCGCTTGCGAGACCGCGGTGTACCAGGCACTAAAGGAACTTGGTCTCAAAGCGCGGGTGATCGTCAACTCGGAGCCGCCCTTGATCTCCCGCAATCAGCTCTGGGAACGGCTGCCCGTGCTTGAAATCCAGGGGCTGCGCTGGAGCTTGCGCCCAGGCCACGCCTTCACGGCCGAACAGTTGACGCGACTCTTCGGGAAGATCTTCGCGGACCAGGTTGGGGAGGGGCCCCGGCCCTGATGCGGGTGCTGGCCAAACTGGCACGTCTAACAGGATGACAAGATAGGGAAAGGTAAATGGCCGCTGAAGGGATCATGCTGACGGACACGGACTACCAGGCAAGGCTCGAGCACGCGAACGGCGTCCTGCTCTTCTTTAAGAAGCTATGCCCCAACTGCAAGGCGTTGGAAAAGATGCTGGAGAAGTTCTTCGCTGCCAACCCCGAAGTCAACTACTTTCGGATCGACAGCGAGGAGTCTCCAGCGGCGATGAAAGCGCTTGGCGCGGAACGCGCGCCCACCCTTTACGTCTTGAAGGATGGGCAGGTCGTCGCTAAGAAGGTAGGCCTGATGAACCTCAAGGAAATGACCAACTTCTACCGCTCGGCATAGAGGCGACCCTGGTACGGCACCGGTCTTGGTTGGGGCATATCGGCGACAGGGGATTGTGTAATGAAGCCAACTGAGGCTTTCGACCTACTGATCCTGGGCGGAGGGATCGCCGGCATGACCGCCGCCATCTTCGGCGCCCGGGCGAATCTGAGGACTGCAATCGTTGAGGAGAGGGCCTGTGGAGGCCTGGCCAACTGGACCAACACGGTGGAGAACTTCCCATCCCATATCTCCATCAACGGCATGGAGCTGATGGAGCGGGTGCTGGAGCAGGTGGAGAGACTAGGCGTAGCGGTGGACCAGGCGGCCGAGGTAGAGCGGTTGGACATCGCCGGTCGCGTTAAGACCGTCGAGACCGGCGAGTTCATCTACACGGGCAAGGCGGTCATCCTCGCCACGGGACGGCAGCCAATCAGGCTAAACCTTGACACGGACTGCGAGCATATCCACTACTGCTCGGTCTGTGACGGATCGGGGTATGCCGGCAAGAAGGTGCTCGTGGTGGGTGGGGGCAACAGCGGCTTCGACGAGTCGCTATACCTGCTCTCGCTGGGTATCAAGGAGATCGTGATGGTGGAGGCGATGGAGAAGTGCTGCGCCAGCGAGACCACCCAGGCCAGGCTGCGCAGCCAGCGCAACGTGGACATCAGGACCAGTACCCGTATCACGTCGATCGCGAAGGAAGGCGACGGCTGCCGAGTGGGGCTCGAGAACCGCGGAAGCGGCAATACCGAGACCATTAACGTCGACGGCGTGTTCGTGTTCATTGGGCAGAAGCCGAACACCAAGCTGTTTCGCGGCCTGGTGGACCTGGACGCCAACGGCTACATCATTGCCGGGCTGAACCAGGAGACCAACCTTCCCGGTGTATACGCCGCGGGAGACGTGGTGCAGAAGAGCCACAGATACCTGACCACTGCCATGGCGGATGGCACCATCGCCGCCCTGGCTGCCGAGGAATACCTCAGAGCCACGCTATAGAGCAACATGCAGCCGGGAGAGTGGTCACATGTACCCGCGAAACTGTGAAGTGAAAGGTCATCAGCGTTGCAAGATATTCCGTCCGATAGTTCCCGCAAGTTTCGCATTCTTTTCCTGCACCAGTACGATAAGATCCATGGTGGGTCGCATGATGAAGGCAGGGGAACCGTTCGCCCCAGAGATTCTCGTCTCGACTCGGACGATGCAGGGAGGGCTGAATGGGCTCGAGCCCCAGCTGCAGGCTGATGTCCAACACGAAGAAGACCATCGAGGCCTTGAAGGAGGCCGGGGTTCGTGATAGGGTCAAGGTGCTGATCGGAGGCGCGCCGGTGCAGATCTGACAAGTCTTGAATCGACAGAGGAGTAGAGTTGGATGGCTGAGCAATCCAAGGTAACGGTTGGCCAGTTGGTGGAGATGAAGCAGCGTGGCGAGAAGATCGCTATGATCACCTGCTACGACTACCCCAATGCCCTGCTTGTGGACCGAGCGGGGATGGACATCGTGCTGGTGGGCGACTCGCTTGGGATGACTGTGCTTGGATACCCGAACACGTTGCCGGTTACGATGGACGAGATGATCGTCTTCTCCAAGGCGGTAACCAGGGGCTGCAAGCGAGCCTTCGTGATCGGGGACATGCCCTACATGGCCTACCAGCCGAGCGTGGAGCTGGCGGTCAAGAACGCGGGCCGCTTCATGGCCGAGGCCGGGTGCGACGGGATCAAGCTGGAGGGTGGCAGGGCGATGGCCAATAGGGTCAAGGCCATCGTGGAAGCGGGGATACCGGTGATGGGTCACCTGGGACTAACCCCTCAGAGCGCATCGATGCAGGGCGGATTCAAGGTGCAGGCGAAGACGGGTGATGCGGCTAAGAGGTTGCTGGATGACGCCCTGGCCCTGGAGGATGCAGGGGTGTACTCGATCCTGCTGGAGCTGGTGCCCGCGAAGGTGGCGGAATACATCACCCAGCGACTCTCCGTGCCGACCATCAGCATCGGGAGCGGGGCAGGCTGCGACGGCCACTGCATGATCTACCACGACGTGATCGGGATGTTCGAGGCCTTCCTGCCGAAGCATGTGAAGCAGTACTGCAACGTCAGCCCGACCCTGCAAACGGCGCTGACCCAGTTCGTGACGGAGGTTCGGGAGAAGGCCTACCCCGAACCCGGCAAGCACGACTTCAAGATCGCGCAGGACGCCTTCCAGGACTTCCTCAAGCAGGTCGGGTAGGCAGCAAACGGTGAGGGCGAAGCAGCACCGCCTCGCCCTCACCCGATCGGCCAGACCCAACCCTACTCGTGGACCGCCCAGCGCCAACCCTTAGCTGGTGCTCCTCTACCCGCTGACGTCCCACCACCCCTTGGTCATCTCCCTTCCGGAAGCCTGATCCCGCCTTCAGAACTTAAGGCCAGCGGCCACAAGTCCGCGGGTGCGGCGCAAGATTCCTGGGGGCCGAGGGGCTAGCTTCTGGAGTGCAGTGGCTT
>DAHXJB010000013.1:0-31516 GCA_027372455.1 Chloroflexota bacterium
CGATCGCTTCGGCGATCTCTCTCCCCGCCCTTTCGCGATCACCAGGCACCAGATGATCGATAACATTCAGCCCCTTTTCCAAATCCTGGTGACTGCACCCGAATTTCTCGAAACCCGCCTGGTTGACGAAAGTCAACCGGCCGGTCATGTCCATCTCAAAGACCGTCTCTGGTAGGGAGTCAGCCAGGTCTCGGTATTTCCGCTCGCTCTCCCGCAGGGCCTCCTGTGCCTTCTTCTCCTGGGTGATGTCCTCGATCATACTGACCACGAAAGCTGCGGTGCCTTCCGGTGTGCGCACTAGCAAGGAGGTCAGCCGGACCCAGACGATCCCCCCACCTTTGCGGACACACCGTTTCTCCATCTGGAAGGGTCCACTCTTCCGCGTTGTCAGCGCCCTCAACATGGTCAGATGCCTGTCCAGATCCTCGGGATGTGTGATGTCGGCAATGTGGCTGTTGCGGAGCTCATCCACGCGATAACCCAGCATGTTGGCGGTGGCCGAATTGTAGTCCAGCAGCCAACCATCCGGGCTGATCACCGCAATACCGACGGCAGCATTCTCGAAGACCGCGCGAAACCGCTCTTCGCTTTCCCACAGGGCTTCCTCGACCTGCTTCTGCGCGGTGATCTCCAGAGAGATGGCCAGAACGCCAACCACGCTGCCAGTCATATCCTTGACCGGATTTGCCTTCATCAGCAGCACACTGCCATCCGGAACCGTCACCTCGCCCTCGGAGGGTTGGCCCGTCTCAAGGGCCGGCACCACCGGACAGCCAATACAGGGAATAGCGGAACCGTACCACAGTTCGTAGCAGTGACGTCCAACCACATCATCCATTTCAAGTTGGGAGCGCGACCGCATGCGGTTCGCCCACACTACCCGCATCTCGGGATCCAGAAAGGTTATGTGCTCAGCACTGTTCTGAAGCAGCAGCCTCCCTCGCTCCTCCGCGGCCATCAGCAGATCATCCGACTTCTTGCGGTCGGCTTCTGCCTGTCTCAATGCCGCCAGCTGCCGGCGCAGGGCATGCAACTCCTCTAGAAGCTCTTCCCTGCTCCTGTCCGCGTCTTCCATGCACACCTCACCGAGTAGAAAGCCTCGATCCCGCACGGCTGCGAGAATCAGTAGACAAGTGTGGAGCTCTCAACACAATATTCGGTTGTTCTACCTCCCGTCAATAGCGCCGATCCGAGCCGGCCGCCCAATCGTTACCACCCCACCTTCTCTGTGGTATACTCTGCCACCGCATGTTGTGATTTAGCACTCCTCAAATCGTCTCAGAGGTGGTCGAGAGTTGGCTGAGCGCGTAGTGGTGACCGGACTGGGGGCAGTCACACCCCTGGGCAACGACGTGGAGAGTAGCTGGTCGGCGCTGGTGGCCGGAAAGTCGGGCATTGACACCATTCAGGCTTTCGATGCCTCGGCCTTTCCTACCCGGATCGCCGCCGAGGTCAAGGGTTTCGACCCCGCGGCCGTCGTGGGCACCAAGGAAGCCCGCCGCATGGATCGCTTCGTCCAGCTGGCCATCGCAGCTGCCCATCAAGCGGTGCGGGACGCAGATCTCAAGATCGACAGCTCCAATGCGGAATCCATAGGGGTGATTATGGGCTCCGGGATCGGGGGCATCGCAACCCTGATGGAGCAGGCCAAGGTGCTGGAAAGCCGTGGGCCGGACCGGGTGAGTCCATTCCTTGTGCCCATGATGATCGTTGACATGGTTGCCGGCCAGGTGGCGATTCACACGGGGGCGAAGGGTCCCAACTTCTCCGTGGTCTCGGCCTGCGCCACCAGCGCCCACTCCATCGGAGAGGCTTTCGAGGTGATCCGGCGGGGCGACGCCAACGCCGTGATCGCCGGTGGCAGCGAGGCGTCCATCGTTCCGATCGGGCTGGGCGGCTTCGGGGCTGCCAGGACCCTCTCCACCCGAAACGACGAACCTCAGCGGGCGAGCCGCCCATTCGACGCCGAGCGAGACGGCTTCGTGATGGGCGAAGGCGCGGCCGTCCTCACCCTGGAATCGCTGACCCACGCCCAGGAAAGGGGAGCCAGGATCTACGCGGAGATGAAGGGCTACGGCGCCACCGGGGACGCGTACCACATAACCGCACCGGCAGAGGGCGGCGAGGGAGCGACGCGGGCCATGTCGATCGCCTTGAGGAAGGCCGGCCTCACACCGGCAGACATCGACTACATCAACGCCCACGGCACGTCGACTCCGCTCAACGACAAACTCGAGACCATGGCGATCCATACCGTCTTCGGACCGCGAGCCCAGGACGTCGCCATCAGTTCGACCAAGTCGATGACGGGGCACCTGCTCGGAGCGGCCGGAGCCGTGGAAGCTATGGCCTGCGTGTTGGCGATCGTCCACTCGGTAATCCCTCCAACGATCAACTACGAACACCCCGACCCCGAGTGCGACCTCGACTACGTCCCCAACGTGGCCAGGCAGAAGAGGGTTCGGGCGGCCATGTCCAACTCCCTGGGCTTCGGTGGACACAACGCCACCCTGCTGTTCACTCAGTTTGAAGAATAGTTGCGTAACGAACCAGCACTGAGTTCTGATACTACGTGCTGGGCTGTGCACCTGAGGGCTCAGGACTCGGGGCGTGGTGGGGAAGATGGCAGAGCAGAACGACTGGGTATCGGTCCTGAAGGGAATAATCCGGCAGATGGCTGCAACCGACGTCACCGAGTTAGAAGTGCGCCAGGGCGATCTTAGGCTGAGACTTGGCCGGGTCAAGCATAGGGCTGCATCGCTTCCTCTCCCTGCCGAGCCCGCCGTCATAGAGAACCCAACCCCGGATCGGGATCGGGAGGCGCTTCACAAGGTTGCTGCCCCCCTCACCGGAGTCTTCTACTCTTCTCCCAGCCCATCCAGCAAGGAGTACGTCTCCGCCGGCGATTGGGTGGACCAGGACACGGTGGTAGGGCTGATCGAGACGATGAAGGTCTTCAACGAGGTGGTTGCCGATTGCCGGGGGCGCGTGGTGGCCGTTCAAGCGCGGCAAGGCCAGTTGGTCCATGCCGGAGAGCCGCTGCTGCTGGTTGATCTGAGCGCGACCCCCGATCATAGTGAGGTGGCAACATGAGCAGCTTCGTCAGGATCTCCGGCTGGGGCAAGTGCCTTCCATCTCGGATCCTGTCCAACCACGATCTTGAGAAAATGGTAGACACCTCAGACGAATGGATCCGGACTAGAAGCGGGATCACAGAGCGACGTGTGACACCGGAAGGTGAGTTCACCTCGACGATCGCCACGGTCGCGGCCCGAGAGGCGCTGGAACGGGCCGGAGTCGAGGCTGACGAACTCGATTTGATCATCCTGGCCACCTTCACTCCGGACTACCCTGGGCTACCGGCCACCGCCTCGCTGATCCAGCACGCCCTTGGCGCTCACAACTGCGGCGGTTTCGACCTGGCAGCTGGCTGTTCCGGTTTCGTTTACGGCCTGGTGACAGGATCCCAATTCGTTCTGTCCGGAACCTGCCGCAACGTTCTCGTGATCGGAGCCGAGACGTTATCGCGGGTGGTTGACTGGAAGGATCGATCTACCTGCGTTCTCTTCGGCGACGGGGCGGGCGCGGTTGTGCTGAGCGCCACCGAGCATGAGGGCGGCCTCGTCTCCTCCGTGCTCGGCTCCGACGGCAGCGGCTTTCAGCACCTGATCGTTCCGGCAGGCGGCAGCCGTCATCCGGCCAGCCACGAGACCGTAGAGAATCGGCAGCACTACATTAAGATGAACGGCCGCGAGGTTTACAAGTTCGCCGCGAGGATCCTGCCCCGGGCCTTCAACGAATCCCTTCAGAAGGCCGGTCTAAAGGCAGGAGATGTGGATTTGCTGATACCTCACCAGGCGAACGTTCGCATCATCGACTCGGCGCGGGAGAGCCTGGGGCTGGACAGGGAGGCGGTCTACGTCAACGTCGACCGCTACGGGAACACCTCGGCAGCTTCCATACCGATGGCACTGTGCGAGGCCATCGATGAAGGCAAGGTAAGGGAAGGATCGTTGCTGGCGATGGTGGCTTTCGGCGCCGGTCTCACCTGGGGCTCCGCGCTCTGGCGCTGGCAGGGTTAGCGCCCTCTCTCCCTACCGAAGCCCGAGGATCCTCGGGACGAACAGTAGCAGTCCTACCACCACCGCACCCAGCGCAGTCACGAGAACGGCGCCCGCCGCTACGTCCTTGGCCGTCCGCACGAGTGGATGGTAGCTGGTGATGGCGGCATCGGACAGTGCCTCCAGGGCGGTGTTGATCATCTCCATCGCCAGCACCAACGAGATGGTCAGGATCAGCACGACCCACTCAAGGGGACTCAGCCACAACCACAGCCCTGCACCCACCGCCACCAGGGTGATTCCCAGATGGATCCTGGCGTTGCGCTGAGTCTGGAAGAGATAGAAGATACCGCGGAAACCGTCGCGGAAGGACTCAGTTAACGGTCGGGGCATCGGTCTCCGTCACCATGCCAGGCAGGCATCACTGTCAACCCGCCCCTCTTCCGAATCAACTGCCGATGTCGACTCAGTCTTTCGCACGAACCCTCAACCCTGATCGCGACTCAGTCCCATTCGCCGCAACAGCTGCTCCTCTTCCTGCCGCATCCGAGCGGCTTCCGCGGGATCCTCGTGGTCGTACCCCAACAGATGCATCGCTCCGTGTATCACCAGGAATGCCAACTCCCGATCCAGGGAATGGCCATACTCCCGCGCCTGTTCCTCGGCTCTTGGATACGAGATCACTATGTCACCCAGGGAAAGGGGCTCGTCAGGGGGCTGGGGGAAGAGATCCTTCGGTTCTTCGGGACTCTCGTACTGCTGCAGAGGAAAGGAGAGCACGTCGGTGGGCGCATCGATCCCTCGATACTCCCGATTCATCTCACGGATACCCTCGTCACCGGTGACAATCAGACCAACCGCCACGGGTCCCCCCGGCCAGCGTCCCTCCATTGCACCGGCTAGCACAGACTCCAAGAAGGGTCGGCCCACCACCCCTTCCAGGGTTTCATCCACTTCCCACTCGACGATCAGCGATGGCGCCTGGTCCTCAGGCTGGGATCTCTTGGGTTGGATTGGAGGGTTCTCCAAGCAGTCTCTCCTTGTCCGCCTCCGCCGTTGGCAACGCGGGCGGGTACTCGATCCGAGGATGATACATTCCCATGAGAATGGAAGTGAACGCCCTCTTTATCTCCTCGGCATCCCGCATGGTGAGATCGCAGTCGTCTAGTTGGCCTTCTGCCACACGCTCATCGACGACCTTGCGCACAAGGGCCGACACCACCTCTGGAGAATGGTCCTTGGCTGCCCTCACAACCGCCTCCACCGAGTCGGCCAGCATGACAATGGCGGTCTCCTTGCTGCGCGGCCGGGGGCCGGGATAGGAATACTGGGAGATGTCCACCTTGCCGTCACCCTCTCGGGAGGCCTGGCTGTAGAAGTAACCCACCAGCCTCGTTCCGTGGTGCTCGGCGATGAACTCTCGCACCCTGGGCGGTAGCTTGTACCTGTCCGCCAACTCCAACCCATCCCGCACATGAGCCGCTACGATGCGTGCACTGGTCTGAGGATCGAGGGAATCGTGGACGTTCTTGCCGTCGAACTGGTTCTCTATGAAAAAGTAAGGCCTGGCAAGCTTGCCCACGTCGTGATAGTAGGCCCCCACCCGCACCAGCAGGGCATCGGCCCCAACCCTCTCCGCGGCTCGCTCCGCTAGATTCCCCACCATTATGCTGTGGTGGTAGGTGCCGGGCGCCTCATTCAAGAGTCGCCGCAGCAGCGGCTGGGTGGGATCGGAAAGTTCGAGTAGCTGCATTGTGGTGGTTATCCCGAACATCCTGCCCAGCAGACTGAAGGTCCCGACGGTCAGTGAAGCGGATAACAGGCCATTGACCACCGAGAGCCCCCCCATCAGGGCGATACTGGCCCAGTCATCGTCCTTGGTCATCAGTCGAAACACCAGGATCACAACGAAGCTGCCCAGAGCCACCATGCCGCCAGCCAGGAAATAGGAATGAAGGCGGTCGCTCCTCCGGATCCCGAGGGGCCCCAGTACGGCGCCAACCACCCCGATAGTCGCCACCTCCAGGGAGTTGCCGGCAATGGTGGCCACCACAAGGCTAAGCAGTACTGTGACCAGAAAAGCTAGCTGCGCGTCCAGCAGCGTGGTTAGCAGCATCGCCACGGCCGAGATGGGGAAGATATAGGCCCAATAGGGTCGCCCCGGCAGCACGGCCTTGCCGGCCACCACGGCAACCACGAAAACCAGGGCAATCAGCAGCAGTCTCTTCTCATGGAACAGCAGAGCGGGCTCGAACACCCAGATGTAACCACCCAGCAGCGCCACCACAATCAGCGCGAGCAGGGCCGAAGCGCCGATCGCGTGGTAATCCACGGCAGGATTCCTCAGCCCGAGCGCCTCCAACTTCTCCAGATCGGTCGCCCTGACTACATCACCCTCCCGCAGGATCACCTCACCACTCTCTATCGTCTTCGTGACAGGGGCCACCGCATCCTGGGCCTCCTTCCGAAGCCGCTCCGTTTCGGCCGGATTGGGGGTGTAGTTCACCCTGGCATACTGCTGCACCAGGTCCGCGGCCAGTTCCCGATCCTGATCGATCGGCACAGAGGACAACCTGGCCAGCGCCTCGCCCCTCAAACCACGAAGTCTGTCGGTGGTAACCTTCTCGCTGAGCAGTTCGTACAGCACTCGAGGAGCATTGGTGGACACGGATTGCCAGCGGGTGTCATCCATGCTCACAATCAGAGAAAGCTTCTCGTCGGGGAATGTGCCATCAATTGCCTTCTGCACGGCGCTCTTCTTTGCGTCGAAGGTCATCACCGTGTTGGCTCGGGTAGCTCCGATGGACTGGAGGGCCGCGGTCATCTTGCTTCGTTGCTGGGAAGCCACACTCGGGTCGAAAACAAACACTTCCTGGACACTGTTGGCGGCCCGTTCCCGTTCGGCCTTGGTCTCGATGGCCGAGACGTACTGAACACGCTTGGGTGCTCGGATGTTGCTTTGGGCTACGTCACCTTCGTGGAGTTCATACCTGCTGGGGAGAAGGTGCATGGAGAGTATTAGGGTGAGGAGTCCGGTCAGCCCCAGGGTCAGAAGAACGAGCCGCGCGATCTTCTGTCCGTCCAGCTCTGGCCGGCCATGCGGGAAGCTGCTGTCTCGCAAAGCCACTCTTCAACCACCTTCTTCCGCGGCTATCGGGGCTGACCCCGCCGTCCTTCGCCGCTAATAGCTGGTGCTCCATTGCTGACCGCGCCGACAACAAGAAAGGCACACGCGAGGCTCCCCCGCTGTGCCTGTGGGACCACGATACTATCGAGCCAGCAGTTCGCGAACAATCTCACTGACGGCCCGCCCATCGGCTCGTCCCTTCACTTGAGGGGCCAGCCTCGACATGACCTTGCCGAAGTCACTCGGCCCCTGGGCTCCCACCTCGCGGATCGTGGCCTCGGCAGCCTGGATTATCTCCTCTCTCGTCATCTGTTGGGGCATGTAGGAGAGGAGAATCGCCAGCTCTTCCTGCTCTCGGGCCACGAGGTCAGGACGGTTGCCCTTGGTGAACTCTTCGATGGATTCGCGGCGCTGCTTGATCTGACGGCCGAATACGCCGATGATCTCCTCATCAGTCAACGGCCGCCCCTTGGCTATCGCCTCGTTGCCGATGGCCGCCCGAGCTAGCCGGATGGTGGAAACCCGGACCTCTTGACGCTTTCGCATCGCGTCCTTGAGGTCCTCCATCAACTGCTCGTTCAAACCCATTTCACGCCCTCCGGGTGCTGAACGAATTATAGGTATCCGTCTCAAAAACTGTCAAGAAATTGCCCCCGACAGAGCCCCATGCTATCATTCGGGCGCCTCAGGCCGAATCGGTTTTTCCGAGGATCCCCCCGATCAGGATAGAATCCGCGGTGGGAAGGGTGAGATTCCGGTCGCTTCCGCGATAGCTGACTGTGTTGCGCCTGGTCGCTTTCATCGATCTCAGCTTGCAAAGGAGCCCTCATGGTCGAAATAGCCGTACCCTACGGTAAGACCCAGGTCCGCTTTCAGATCCCAGACTCCGCCCCCCTGACCATGGTGAAGCCGCAATCCGCACCCGCCGCCGAAGACCAGGCGGCGGAGGTGGCCAGATCGCTGGACGAGGCCCTGGTCCGGCATCCACTCCCCAGCCATGGAAACGCCGTGGTCGTCGTCAGCGACGGTACCCGTCCGGTACCCAACACGATTATACTACCCATCCTCCTGAACAGAATGAAGGCCGCCGGGATAGCCAAGGAACACACTACCATTCTGGTAGGAACCGGGCTTCATCGACCCACCAGGGAGTCCGAACTGCCCGCCCTGCTCGGGGAACAGGTGTATCGCCGCTACAGGGTTGTGGTTCACGACGCTCATGAGAAAGATCGAATGGTCCATCTTGGAGAAACATCTCGAGGGACTCCCATCTGGATCAACCGCACCTATGTAGAGAGCGATGTTCGAGTCCTGACCGGCATTATAGAACCCCATCAATTCGTGGGTTTCACCGGAGGCGGTAAGAGCGTCGCCGTGGGAGTTGCAGGAGAAAGAACTATAGAGGGGAACCATACGTTACTGCAGGATCCGCGATCGCAGATGGGGGTCTACGAGGGAAACCCGGCAAGGGAGGAGATGGAGGAGATCCTGGATCGGGTGGGAGCCGACCTGGCTGTCAACGTGATTCTGAACAACGAGAAGCAGATCGTTCGGGCCTTGGCGGGTCCCCCCAGGGAGGTCGAAAGGGAGGGAGTGCAGCTCTCCGCCCGAATCTGTCAGGTAACCTTGCCTCAGCCTTGCGATATAGTCATCGCCTCACCCGGCGGCTTCCCAAAGGATCTCGAGATGTACCAGGCTCAGAAAGCCGTGGCGCACGCTGCGATCGCCGTCCGGGAAGGCGGCACTATCATCCTGTTGGCGGAATGTCCCGAAGGCTCCGGGGACGCCCGGTTCGAGGAATGGATGGGGGCGGCTTCCAGTCCGAGAGAAGTGCTGGAGAGGTTCCGTCGCGAGGGCTTCCGCATGGGAGCCCACAAGGCTTTCCTGCTGGCCCGCAGCATGGTCAAGGCCCGAGTGCTGCTCGTTTCGGATCGACTGCCTCGAGACTTGGGGAGGAGGCTGCTGTTCGAGCAGCACGACAACATGGAAAGCGCCCTGGAGAGCGCCTTTGCCCGCCACGGCCTCAACGCTACCGTCGCCGTCATGCCCAAGGCATCGTCCACCATCCCGAGGTTGGCCTCCGAGCCGTCTGCCGTTCAGTAGGATAGAGGAACTCAGAGAAAGGAGCCGCACCGATGCCCACGCTGGCTGAGTGGACTCCACCCGGGGAAAGCCGCTTGGAGCCGCCGGCCAAGCCTCAGTTGGCGTGGGCCCTCGCCGAGCGCGAAAGGATGAATTCCAGTCTATTCACAAGATCCATCGGGTCGAAGGGTTTGGTAATAAAGCCGTCGATCCCCTCGTTGGCCAGTTCCTCCACCTCGTCAAAGGTGAAAGCCGTCGCCACAATCAGCGGCAGCCCCTTCCACCTGTCGTCCCGGCGAAGCAACCGGGCGAGCCGAAAGCCGGACATACTCGGCAGGTTCAGGTCCAGAATCACGGCGTCTGGTTCCGCGCTTTCCACGGCCGCGTAACCTTCCACTCCGTCGCGTGCCTGGATTACCCGGTAACCAGCCTGTTCCAGATTGATGCTCACTATGTCCGCCATCTCGGTCTCGTCTTCGACCAACACCACTGTCGGTTGTCTCATACCAATCACCCATCCAAGAAGCTTTGGCCCCTACCCCGGCCCGATATGTCACCTAATACTCCGCCACGGTGATCTTGAGTCGAAATCACATTGGTCGACCACTAATGCTTCGCAACCTGTCATTCTGAGCCGGAGCGCAGCGCAGGCGAAGAATCTCCTGGCACTAGGCCACCTGCCGGCGCGCCGCCATCAGCCGCCGCCGTTTCTCCGCCAACAGTCGCCGATGCTGCTGCCGCAGTTGTGGATCGAAGACGTGAAGATTGATCTTGACCGCGGCCACCAGGTCCTCCGGATAGAACGGCTTGGTCATGTACTCCACAGCGCCGGTCTCCAGACCCCTGAGCACGTCCTCATCGCTGACCCGCGCCGTCAGCATGATGACAGGAATGCCCGAGAGCTCCGGATCGGCCTCTATCCGCCTGAGGACATCCCACCCATCCATCTCAGGCATCAGGATATCCAACACCACCAGATCCGGCTTCTCTTCCTTGATCTTGCTCAGCGCCTCTTCACCGTCGTAGGCCTCGATGACCAGAAAACCATGCCCCTCCAGATTGGCCTTGGCTATATCCACTATGCCCGGCTCATCGTCCACTACGAGAATACGGCTCTTACTCATGGTTGATCCCCTCTTCTGGGTTCAGATCGAGGACCCGATCGTCGGATTGACTAACGGAGTGACTCTGAGAGAGGGGGAAGGCCACGATGAAGGTGCTACCCTGGCCCAGGACACTCTCCGCCCAGATCCTGCCGCCGTGAGCCTCGATGATATTCCGACAGATGTACAGCCCGAGGCCGCTGCCAGGTGTCCTCCTACTGTGCCCTCCTTCGACTCGATAGAACTTGTCGAAGACCCGAGGCAGGTGTTGGGCCGCGATCCCGATCCCTTGATCCGCGACCTTGATCTCCACCTCAGCTGCCTTCTTGCGCAAGGCAACCCTTATGGCCTTGCCCATGGGAGAGTACTTGATCGCGTTGCCCAACAGGTTATCCATAACCAGTTCCAGCTGCACACGATCCCCTTCCAGCTTGACCGGCCGCTTGGGAAGGTCCAGAAGGATCTCCCGGCCTTTCGCCGAGGCGCGAGCCGTGGACACCGCGACCGACACCAGGTGCGTGAGGTCCACCTGTTGGGGTGACAGCTTCAACAGTCCAGACTCTATCCTGGACACGTTGAGGACGTTCTCGATCAGCCTGGCCAGCCGATCCGCGGCCCCGTCAATCCCCATAAGGAAACGCTGCACTGTGGGCTGATCCAGGGATAGTTGCGGATTGAGAAGGGTCGATGCGTAGCCCTTGATCAATCCAAGGGGAGTACGCAACTCGTGAGAGACCATGGAGACGAAATCGGACTTCATCCGATCGACCTCACGGAGCTTGCTGATATCCCGGGCGATCACCACTCCTAGCCCTTCCCCGCGGGCTGCAGATTGAACAAAAGAATAGCTCGCGGCCACGTCCCGCTCGATCGCGTCCTTGGTCAGCACAACCGTCTCAAAATATGGGGTGAGCTCCCTCTTCTCAATGACCTCCAGCAGAGAGGGACTTCGCTTCAATCCATCCGGCACGGCTGAGATGTTGCCGAAGAGGGTGTCTTCGCTCGGTTTCCCCACCACCTCGTCGGCCCTCCATCCCAACAGGGCCTCGGCGGCAGCGTTGATCCGGGTCACCCTGTGCTCCTGGTCGACGATGATTATGGCATCGGAGGTGTTGCTGATTATGGCATCCAGCTCGTCCCGCTCTCGATCTACGCTCTGGTAGAGAATGGCGTTCTGCAGGATCACCGCCGCGTTGGCCGATAAGATGGCGAGCAGCCGGAGATCGTCCTCGTTGAACCTGGAGCCCGGCCGTTCACTGACGAGCACAGCTCCAATCAAACGGTCTTGGGCCCGCAGGGGAGCTACCAGGGCGGGTCGCCTCCTCCACTCACCTTTGCAGGCCACCGAAATACCATCCACCGCACGGATTGGGCAGAGTGGATCGGCCTGTGGTCGCCCATTCCCGCCCACTATCATCAGGCTCACCCCAGACAGCTCTTCCGGTGCAAACCCCAGGGCCGGATACTGCGGGATCAGCTCGCCATCCTCTGACACCAACATCAACATGCAGCTCTCGGCCTGGAGAAGTTCCGCGATCGACTTGGTCAACTCCCGGTAGGTGTCGTCCAGGTTACTCAGGGTGGCCACGCTTTGTGAAACCTCGGCCAGCCCGGTCAATTCTCGAACGCGAGCCTGCAAGGAGATGAAGAGTTGAGCGTTCCGAATCGCAATGGCGGCCTGATGTGTGAATGAGGATAGAAGCTCCACATCGGCCTGACTGAACTGGTCAACACGGTTCCCATAGACCGAGAGAACCCCGATTGCCTTTCCTCGCACAGTCAGGGGCACACCCAGATAAGAATGCAGTTCCTCCATGCCACCATGCTGCATCCAGGAGGGACGCTCCATATGCGAGATGGACCATACATCCGATACTAGCCTGGGCACTCCATCTTTCACCACCTGCCAGTTGAGACCGTGGGCTTCCGCCGTTCGATCCGTCTGGTTCGCCCTGATCGGCAAACCTTTGGCGGCTCGAAACCGCAACTCTCCATCCGTCTCGTCCATCAACAGGATGGCGCTGGCCTTGGCCCTCACCATCTCCGCCGCGAGATCCACGATGATTTGCAGCGTCTGATTGGGATCAAGCCCTGTGGCCAGAGCATCGCCCACTCGATGGAAGGAGGCCAGCAACTCGCGGCTCTTCTTCTGGGTCTCCTGATAGAGACGAGCGTTCTCGAACTCAATGGCCGCCTCGTTTGCGAAGACGTCCAGCAGCCGAAGCTCGTCCACCGTGAACTGGTTCAAACCGAGCCGCGACAGGGTAATCACGCCGATCACCCGACCCTCGAAGTTCACCGGGGCGGCGATCATCGATTCGTTTAGGACGGGGGTGCCGGGAACGTGATAAGCCCTCGGATCTCGCTCCACATCCCCCACGATTTGGGGCACACCGTGGGACGCAACCCAGCCGGTCACTCCCTGGCCCAACGCGATCCGCAGATCGTCCACGTTCCCAATCCAATAATCCCGGCTGGAGCTCACAACGGCCAGAGGCACCAGTTCGCGGGTGTCTTCCTGGAGCACGAACACACTGCAGTTGTCGTAGCGAAGCAGGTTACGCAGTTCATCAGCCACTATGTTGGCAATTGAAGAGACGCTCTTGGAGCGGCTCAGCTTCGACATGATCGCCTGGAGCCTCTCCAGCTGGCTGTTCCATTCCTCGACTTCTCGGTACAGTCGGGCATTCTGGATTGCGATGGCAGCCTGATTGGCTATGGCGGCTGCAGTATCGATTTCGCCCTTGGAGTAGCGGTGATGGAAGGTGACGTGGTTGATCATGAGGGTACCCTGCACCTGCCCCTTTGCGATCACCGGAAGCACAAGGATCGTCTTGTCACCAAAGAAACGCACTGCGTCCTTGTCGGTACGAGGGTCGTTCAGAGCGTCCGATACAAGCACCGGCATCTCCGTCGCGATCGCTTCCTTCGACAGCGGCTCAGACTCCAGCGACAATGGATACAGCCTCCACTGTTGAACGAACTCCGTGGACATCCCGGTAAGGGCCGACGGGAGCAAGGTGCTGCCATCCTTGTCTAGCAACCACAGTCCGCAGCGGTCGGCCCCCACGAGTCGAGAGGTGCTCTCGGCCACCAGCGAGAGAACCTCCTCCAGCTGCAGGGTGGAACCGGCCGTTCGAGCAACCTCCAACAGGGCAGCGGACGCGCGTTCCCTCCTTCTCTGGCCGTGGATCACCCTCAGTCCAGCCGAAATTGCGCGAGCGAAGCCTCCCACCAACGTCGATTGATCGCCGGGGCCTGCCTCGCACCCCGCGCCCATAACAATCAGAGCTCCCCTGTCGTCGTCCTCAAAGGGAACGGGCCAGACCAGAGTTTCCACAACCCTCATCTTCAACATCGAGGGGATCTCTGCCTGGAACGGAAGCCCAGACTTGTCCTGAACAGTGGCGAACCGGCGCCGCACCTCGGGAGCTACCTCCGCCATGGCGTTTCCCAATCCCTGACGGATTGCAGCCGGCGTCAAGGCGCATAGCACCGCCGCCCTGGCACGGTCGGGCGACTCCACCATCAGGGTGGAGGGCAATATGGCCGCTACGGGAGTCCCCTTCAACAGTTCTGCCAGACTCAACAACAACGGGGACACGATTTCCGCCACGTCATCCGGGACAGATGGAGATCCCGGGGGCTGATAGAGCTCTAGAAGAGGATCGGCCAGGTCGGTGCTGTCCGGACGCTCCACTGCTATCGGTGACTTGGATTGAGACTCGGACCCGGTACGAGGCATTCCTCCTCCATGGATAGGAAATAACGGCTACATCAGGGAGACAACTATCGAGCCCACCAGACAGAATGCCAGTGGGTCAGGCCACAGATCATGGCCGCGCCACTAGAGGGGCACGAATCGTACCAGCCTCTTCGCGTACACAAACGAATGGCTGTCGGCCGCCTCCGCCTACAGTCGTTCCAGCAACCCTACCGGAAAGGTCGACAGCACCGAGGCCACGGGCATTCCAGGACCCACACCGGGAATGGCCTCCACCCGAATCGTCTCCCCGGTGAAGAGATTCCGATAGCTCTTGCCCGCCTCGCTGCCCGGCAATCTCACACAGCTGTCCCGCCACACTTCCGATCCGGTCGTGCAGCGCGGCCGCCCTTTCGTGAGTCCAACCACCAGGATCGGCGCCACCGCCACCACCATTCGCGGACCTTTCCGCCTAGCAAACGCACAGAGATGTTCACTTTCTGCGCCACACCCGTCCAGTGGCAGGTAGGCTCCTTCGGTGAACAACTCTGGAAATCGTCGCCGATAGGTAAGGCCGATGTGGGTCACGAACAGCTTGACGGCGCCATCCTGCCAGTTATCAAGAAGGGTTTGAGCCACCGGCCCCACGCCCCCTGTCTCGGAGATCCGAGTCCGCAGGCCTCGCAGCATCCCGGCCCGGAGTCCATAATCCACCGGGCGACGATTGTCGGGGTCCACCAGGCTGAAGTCCCACAGTTCCGTCCCCTGGTAGAAATCCGGCACCCCGGGGGAGGCTATCTTCAGCAGGGTCTGGGAAAGGGAGTTGAGCATTCCAAAGTAGGCGACTTTCTCCTGAAAGGCGCGGAAATCTTTGAGAAATGGGTTCGCGTGGCTTCTATCCAGGATGGCACGAACGAAACCTTGCACCGCCTCTTCGTAAGCCGCATCGGGGCTCATCCAACTGGTGTTGACCTTGGCCTCCTTCACCGCCTTCAACATATGAGCTTGCATGCGCTCCACGAAAGAGCGATAGTCAGAGCCAGAAATCGGCTCAATAGGCCATGCTCCCAGCAGGGTCTGATAGAGGTAGTATTCCTCGTTGGGATCCGGGACCAGCTGTCCCTGAAGGCGAGCCCTCTTTCGGTGGTTCAGCCTGCTCCAACGAGCAAGGGCCGACCTCCAATCCTGCGGCATCTCGGAGAGAACGTCGATTCGAGCCCTCACGTCCTCGCTTCGCTTGGTGTCGTGGGTAGAACTGCTGAGAAACGCATATGGCCACTGTCTCTGACGGTCGGCATTCTGCTGGTGAAAAGCGGAAATCGAAGTGCCGAATCGGCCGGGGTCTCCACCCACCTCGTTGAGGGAGATAAGCCGGTTATACATATAAAAGCTGGTATCCTCCAACGCCTTTGCCATCACGGGGCCGGTGGTCTGCTGGAACTTCCTCACGAAATCCAGTAGTTCGCTCCGCTCCTCCTCGCTCAGGTTTTCTGGCCAGCGCATCAGAAGTATGTCACCGATGTAGTCGAAAACCGCCGGGGCAGTACCCGGGTTACGCCTCCTGGCATCCCTTACGGCACCCTCCACGTAGCTCCAGTCTCGGGCATCCACGGGACGGTCGCCGTCGATGTATGTCCTGTACACCGGAAGGCAGGCGATCACCTCACGCAGGGCAAAGGTGAGGCTATTCAAGGTGAAATCCCTGTATCGACGGTTTCGGGCCGCGATCCGCTTCAGCTGATAGCCCAGCATGTTGGTCTCACTGGCCAGCGACTGCATGGTCACCGTCTTCTTGCTGGCGTTGACCATCTCGCGAAAGTCGACATCCCTCCCGACGAATCGCCTGTAGATCTGGTCGAAGCTCTTAGCTGCCGTGCTATCCACAAAGAGGCCGTTGACGGCGTTGACAAAATCGTATCCGGTGGTGCCGTGCACCTGCCAGTGGCGCGGCAGGTCCTCCTCCTTTCCCAGAATCTTCTCGACTATTATGTAGAGCGGCTTGGCGAGCAGCTGGGCGCACTGCCTGGAAGCTTCCTTCTCCACCCGAGCAGACAGAAGCTCGCCAAGAGTCAATGCTCCCGCCTCCAGGTCATAATCGCCCTCAAGATGGCGTTTCCCCAGTTCCCAGAGGTAACTGCTTTGAAGCCGGCCGAAGTAGGCCTCAGGATCCCAGAGTCCATCGGGATGGTCGATCCTCAGGCCGGTGACTTTGCCGTCCCGAACCAGATCCAACACAAGGCGATGGGTTTCCTCGAAGACCCGAGAGTCTTCCTGTCGCAACGCAACCAGATCGTTGATGTCGAAAAAGCGCCGATAGTTGATCTCCTCTGCCGCTACCTGCCAGTGAGCCAGCCGATAGGGCTGCTGCTCCAGCAGTGCATCCAGCCTGTCGAAGCTGGCTGCCTGCCCTCGACTGCCAATGAACAGGCGGACAGTGGCATCTATCACGTCGCGAGCCACCTCCGATGAATCGTAGAGCTTACGCAGGCGCCTCTTTATGACCTCTTTCTCTCGCTGCCTTTCCTGAACCCTGTCTACCTCGGTCTCGAAGCGCTCAGGAAGGTGGCCAATGGCCGTGAGGATGCTCTGCATCTCGTGCAGTTGCTCGTCGTCGGAGTCAAGACGCTCCTGCAGCAGATCGGCCGCCGGCTGCAGAACAGCGAGATAGCTCCTGGGGTCCAGTGGTAGCCGGTGGTCGTAGTAGCTGATAAAGAAGGCCCCTTCCTCGTACCTCAGCACCAACTCCTGGTTCTCCAGAACGATGCCATACACATCGCCCAGGATCGGCAGCAGAACACGATCTTCGAGATGGGTGTCGCTCCGCAAAGGGTGCCAGTCGATGTCGAAATAAGCCGCCCACGCGGAGCTGGGACCGTTCTCCAGGACGTCCATCCACTTGGCATTGCTGGTCTCCCAGGTACTCATGTGATTGGGGACAACGTCCAGAATGAGTCCCATCCCCAACCTCTTCAACTCCTCGCTAAAGTGCTCGAACTCCTCGTAACCGCCGAGGTCCGGGTTCAGCGAGCCGTGGTCGCAGATGTCATAGCCGTGCGAGCTGCCTGGACGGGCCTGCAGGCAGGGGGATGAGTAGCAGTCGGTTGTCCCCAGATCATGCAGATAGGACAACGTGTCCAGTCCATCGGCGAAGGTGAAGCTGCCGTTGAACTGCAGCCTGTAGCTGGAGACGGGAAGCCTTCGACTTGAGCGGAGCCGCTCAACCAGGGTATCCAGGATCCCCTGGCTCGCGAGCCGGGCATTCCGGCCTTGATCGCCATCGGTGGAGGACTCTTCCCCGTTCGATGACAACTGCCGGAAGAGCGCCATGCTCCGGGGCACCATATTGAATACCGATCCTCCTGGAAGAGGCTGTTGCTCCGCCCTCACCTCAGGCCAGATCGTGTCCACCCACAACTCCCACGTCACACCTGGCAGATCGGCCGGAAGGGTGAAGAGCACGGTCTCGTGGCTGGCGTTCAAGAGCAGTAGCAAGACGTCTCCAATCGATCCTCGCCGTTCATCGGGGTGATCAGACCCCTCATCCACGATGCGCATTCCCAAGCACCGGCTCTCCGGTTGCGTCCAGTCATCAAGCGCCATCTCGACGCCGTCGGGCCGAAACCAGGTTACGTCCTTATGGTTCAATCCTCTCAGCTGGCGCCCCTGGAAGAACTTCCGCCTCCGAAGGACCGGCTGCGCTCGGCGGATACCGATCATGGTTCTGGTGAACTCCAGCAGATGTCGAGCCCGCTCGTCCCATTCCCAGTAGAACCAGCTGATATCGTTGTCCTGGCAGTAGGCATTGTTGTTGCCCAACTGCGTCCGGCCTACCTCATCCCCACTGCAGATCATCGGAACCCCCTGCGACAGGAGTAAGGTAGCCAGGAAATTCCTCTTCTGCCGTTCCCGGATCTCCAGGATGAACGAATCTCCGGTGAGACCCTCGACGCCACAGTTCCAGGAGTTGTTCTCGTGGTCGCCATCACGGTTTTCCTCCTGATTGGTTTCGTTGTGCTTGGCGTTGTAGCTGACCAGATCTTCGAGGGTGAAACCGTCGTGGGCAGTGATGAAGTTTACGCTGGCGTACGGCTTCCTCCCGTCGTTCTGGTACAGGTCGCTGCTGCCGGTCATCCTGAAAGCGAGCTCTCCCAACTGGCCGGGGTCTCCCTTCCAGTAGCGGCGAACGTTATCCCTGTACCGACCGTTCCATTCAGCCCACAGCACGGGGAAGTTGCCCACCTGGTAGCCACCGTCGCCGACATCCCACGGCTCGGCGATCAGCTTCACCTGGGATATGATCGGATCCTGGTGAATGACGTCGAAGAAGGCGGAGAGGCGATCCACGTCGTGGAGCTCTCGGGCCAGGGTAGCTGCCAGATCGAACCGAAAGCCGTCCACGTGCATCTCCAGTACCCAGTAGCGCAAACTGTCCATTATCAGCTGAAGCGCCTGGGGATGGTGAGCGTTGAGGCTGTTGCCGGTGCCGGTGTAATCCATGTAGTAACGGGGAGTATCCTCCACCAAGCGGTAGTAGACGCTGTTGTCAATCCCCTTCAGGCTGAGGGTCGGCCCCAGGTGGTTCCCCTCGGCGGTGTGGTTGTAGACCACATCCAGGATCACCTCGATCCCAGCCCGGTGAAGGGTCTTCACCATGGTCTTGAACTCGGCGACATCCTCGCCTGCCCCCCGTTTGCTGGCATAGCTGCCCTCGGGGGCGAAGTAGCCGATGGTGTTGTATCCCCAGTAGTTGCACAGCCCCTTTTCCAGAAGAAGGTTATCGTCCAGCTTGGCGTGCACCGGAAGCAGCTCCAGGGCGGTTATCTGCAGGCTCTTCAGGTACTCCAGCACCACCGGCGACGCCAACCCGGCGTACGTCCCTCTCAGGTCGTCGGGCAGATCGGGATGGCGCATGGTGAAGCCTCTGACGTGGGCCTCATATATGATGGAGTCCTGCCACGGGATCCGTGGTGGGTTGTCGCCCTCCCAGTCGAACGCATCATCCACCACCACCCCTTTCGGGACGCCCCACGCGTCATCCTCGTCGTTCGGCTCCAGGTCTTCCCGTGAGCTCCCCAGGTTGTATCCAAGAACAGGAGCCCGCCAGTCCACCCTTCCGGCCAAAGCCCTTGCGTATGGATCGATCAGCAGCTTGGAGGGGTTGAAACGATGCCCCTGCTCCGGGGCAAACGGTCCGTGCACTCGGTATCCATACAGCTGCCCCGGACGGATGCCCGGTAGATAGCCGTGCCACACGTGCGCGGTGACCTCGGGGAGAGCGACGCGGACTCGTTCCTCTTCGTCCTCCAGGTTGTCGAACAGGCACAGCTCCACAGCCAAGGCGTTCTCAGAGAAAATGGCGAAATTGACTCCGTGACCGTCCCAAGATGCCCCACGCGGATACGGTTTCCCAGGTGAGATCTTCATTTCGTGCCCTCGCTCCTGTTGGCGACCAAAGGCAAGAAACCTGCCTGCCTCAGCAGATGATGGCACGAAGAGAATGGATCAGCTGCTGGAGAGAGCCTGGGTGCCCTGCCAACATCCGTCGCCGCGCTAGGGGAGCTACTGGTAGATCACCACGGAGGGCACCGGATTCAACCCCATCACCTGTGCCGGCGTGAACAGGTCGGGATCATGCTGGTAGAACAGCTTTATCCCGGCGAACTGTAGAGGCTTCGCCATCACCGCCTGGTAGCTTTCGAGCTTCACCGACTGGGGGCCAAAGCCGTCCATGTCCAGCACAAGGTCCACAAGAGGGCTCCTTCCGATCTTTTCCTTGTCTGGCAGCATGCTCAATCTGAACTGATGGACGATGAGCACCTTGGGGGGCAATTGATTCTCTCTTACGATGCTTTCGAGAAAACCGAGGGCGTAGTTCACCTCACCTGAGACCGTGTGTCCGATTTGTTGCCCCGGCGCCTGACCCGGATCCATGTCGAACTCGGGATCCAGGGCTAGATAGACGTCGGGCTGCACCAGGTAGGGACGGAGATTCTCCAACTCGTCCTCCACCCGGCTTTGCCCCAGTTGTACGTCCAGGATGAGCCGGAATCCGTGTGCCCTGGCCTGTGCCAGCATGGAGTCGATCACCGCGTGGTCCTCCCTCCGGCGCCACATGCCGTCCGTTCCGGCACTGCCTTGGGCTACCACGGCGATCAACTCGTAGCAGGGAACCACCTTCTTGTTCGTGAGGGATGCGTAGGCATCGACTTGCTGCTGCAGCCGCGTGGCCAACTCATCGCCACTGTAGCGACCCAGCACTCCCATCAGGGGCGTCAAGGGAGTACCATACCAGCTGACCAGCAGGCTGTTTGAGAGAACTGAGCCCAGGGCTTCAGCAGCTCTTTCGGGGGGTAGGCCGGGTACAACAGGAGGTAACCCCTCCCACTTGAAACGCTCGCCGTTCCCTCTTTTCTGGAGCCCATAGGGGCCGTTCACCCAGCTTGTGGATCCATCGGTGAAGGCCGTCCAGTTGTCGGCCTTGCGCCAGACCATCATCCCCGTGGTAGTCATTTGAAGGGCATCGCCGCTGGCAGGATCGTAATGCTCGTTCTCGAGGGGTTGGCCCACCACATCGGGGATCTGGTCGGCGAGCAGTTTGAATCCCGCGCTGAACTCGAATTTCTCCTGAGCGAAGCTCAGGCCAGTGGACGAAACGAGAGCCACGAAAAGGGCGATCAGGACCGCCCCGGCTGCCCTAAACACCTCGCAACCTCCTTGGCTCCGTTGCATGGACGACGGTCCCAGGCTACCATAACTTGCTGGATACGGGAAGACGTTTGGACGGAAGAGTGAGGCAACCGAAGGCCCACACTTTGCATCCTTCACTACTGAATGTGGCCCTCGCAGGGTGTGAACAACGATGAGAAGGTCGATCGGCATCAATCCGGAGCAGGAAGCCAGGAGCGCTTCAGAACAACCCCAGAATGACGAGGGCACGCGACGGGTCGTCATCGAGGATGTGAAGCCCGAGGTCGACCGCGGCCGTTTCCCCATTAAGCGCACAGTCGGGGAGAAAGTGGTCGTGGAGGCCGACGTCTTCGCCGATGGACACGACGCCGTCGCATGCATCCTGCTGCATCGCAGGGAAGGCGATCAGGAGTGGATCGAAGCCCTCATGGAGCCGATGGTCAACGACCGCTGGCGAGGTGAGTTCCTGGTTTCCGGCCTGGGCGGCTACCGCTACACCATCCAGGCCTGGGTAGATCACTTCCAGAGCTGGAGAAGGGAGCTGGAAAAGAAGGTTGCGGCAGGACAAGAGGTCTCGACGGAGCTGCAGGTGGGTGCACGGCTGGTGGAGGAAGCCGCGGGCAGGGCTTCGGGGAGCGACGCCGAGTCGCTGAAGCAGTATGCCTTCGCCCTTGGCCCGAACGGCCGTAACAGTCTGGCGACCAGAACCCACCGTGCCTTAGAGTCAAAGCTTTTCGATCTGATGAGCCGCTACCCGGACCGCAGCCACTCTACCAGCTACGGGAAAGAGCTGGGAGTTGTGGTGGACCGGGAAAGGGCCCGTTTCGGCAGCTGGTACGAGCTGTTCCCTCGTTCCTGCTCGAGCGAGCCCAGCCGCCACGCCACCTTCAAGGAGTGCGAGGAGCGGCTCCGGTACGTCGCAGCCATGGGATTTGACGTTCTCTACCTTCCGCCCATCCATCCGATCGGCCACACACATCGGAAGGGCAAGAACAACTCCCCCATCCCCGGGCCGAACTCCCCGGGGAGTCCGTGGGCTATCGGCGCCGAGGAGGGAGGCCACAAGGCCGTGCACCCCGAACTCGGCACCCTGGAGGACTTCCGGCGGTTTGTGGCAGAGGCCCGAAAGCGCGGGCTCGAAATCGCCCTGGACATCGCCTTCCAGAGCTCGCCGGACCATCCATACACCCGGGAACACCCCGAGTGGTACCGGCATCGCCCCGACGGCACCATCCAATACGCGGAAAACCCTCCCAAGAAGTACGAGGACATCTACCCGTTCGACTTCGAAACCGATCACTGGCGGGGGCTCTGGGACGAACTGAAGAGCATCGTGCTCTTCTGGATCGAACAGGGGGTCCACATCTTCAGGGTGGACAATCCCCACACCAAGCCCTTCAGCTTCTGGGAATGGCTGATCGCCCAGGTGAGAGAACAGCATCCTGAGACGATCTTCCTATCCGAGGCTTTCACCCGACCGAAGGTGATGTACCGGCTCGCCAAGCTAGGCTTCACCCAGTCCTATAGCTACTTCACCTGGCGCAACGACAAGGAAGAGCTAATTCAGTACTTCACCGAGCTCACCCAGACCGAGCGCAGGGAGTACTTCCGTCCCAACCTCTGGCCCAATACCCCAGACATCCTGACGGAGTACCTCCAGTACGGGGGCCGTCCCGCCTTCGTGGCCAGACTGGTGCTGGCAGCCACGCTGGGAGCCAGCTACGGGATCTACGGGCCCGTCTTCGAGTTGATGGAGAACCGGCCGCGAGAGCCGGGCAGCGAGGAGTATCTGAATTCCGAGAAGTACGAGATCAGGAGTTGGGATATCGACAGACGCGATAGCCTGAAGGAGCTCATCGCGCGAATCAACCGGATCCGCGGACAGAATCCCGCCCTACAGAGTGACTGGAGCCTGCGCTTTCACCCGGTAGATAACGACCAGCTACTCTGCTTCAGCAAGAACAGCGAGGATCTGTCCAACGTGATCCTGGTGGTCGTGAACCTCGATCCATACCACACCCAGTCGGGTTGGGTCGAGCTACCCCTGGAAGCCCTGGGTCTGGAGCCCGATCAGGGCTACCAGATGCATGATCTACTCGGCGATGGCCGCTACCTGTGGCGTGGCTCACGCAATTTCGTCGAAGTCGACCCCCACGTCGTACCGGCCCAACTGTTCCTTCTCCGGCACTGGGTCCGCACAGAGATGAATTTCGACTACTTCATGTGACAATCGAGGTTGGAGGCTGATGTCTGAACCGCAAGAGGAGCCCCAGTTGGAGAACGACCCGCTCTGGTATAAGGACGCCATCATTTACGAGACGATCGTCCGCGGCTTCTTCGATAGCAACGCCGATGGCGTCGGTGATTTCCCTGGCTTAACCCAGAAGCTGGACTACCTGCAAGACCTTGGGGTCACGGCGATCTGGCTGCTTCCCTTCTACCCATCGCCCCTCAGGGACGACGGATACGATATCGCCGACTATACGGGCGTGAATCCGGCCTATGGGACGCTGCGGGACGTGCGGGTCTTCGTGCGAGAGGCCCATCGCCGTGGGCTGAGGGTGATAACCGAGCTCGTCTGCAACCACACCTCAGATCAGCACCCATGGTTCCAGCAGGCTCGAAAAGCGAAGCCCGGCACCATCGCCCGAAGCTTCTACGTCTGGAGCGACACCCCGGACAGCTACCTAGACGCCCGCATCATCTTCAAGGACTTCGAGCACTCCAACTGGAGGTGGGACCCAATCGCGGAAGCCTACTACTGGCATCGCTTCTACTCCCACCAGCCAGATCTCAACTACGACAGCCCTCAAGTACGGAAAGCCATTTTCAGGGTGATGGATTTCTGGTTGCAGATGGGTGTCGACGGACTGCGTCTGGATGCCATCCCCTACCTATATGAGCGGGAAGGGACCAATTGCGAAAATCTCCCCGAGACTCACGCCTTCCTCAAGGAGTTGCGAAGCCACATCGACCAGCGATTCCAATGCAGAATGCTTCTGGCCGAGGCCAACCAGTGGCCTGAGGAGGCCGTCACCTACTTCGGTGACGGCGATGAAGCCAACATGGCTTTCCACTTTCCGCTGATGCCTCGCCTGTTCATGGCCATACGGATGGAGGATCGGTTCCCCATTGTCGACATCCTGTCCCAGACTCCACCGATCCCAGATAACTCCCAGTGGGCCCTCTTTCTCCGCAACCACGACGAATTGACCCTGGAGATGGTGACAGACGAGGAACGCGACTATATGTACCGCGTCTACGCCCAGGACCCAGAGGCCAGGATTAACCTGGGGATTCGTCGAAGGCTGGCACCGCTGTTGGGAAACAACCGGCGGCGCATGGAGTTGATGAACGGGTTGCTCTTCTCACTGCCCGGAACCCCGGTGATCTACTACGGAGATGAGATCGGGATGGGAGACAACATCTTTCTGGGCGACCGCAACGGCGTGCGCACCCCGATGCAATGGAGTTCCGACCGCAACGACGGCTTCTCCGAGGCCAACCCGCAGCGCCTATACCTTCCAGTCATCGTCGATCCCGAGTACCATTACGAGACGGTCCAGGTGCAGACCCAGCAAAACAACCCCTTCTCCCTGCTCTGGTGGATGAAGAGATTGATCGCGCTCCGCAAGCGACACAAGGCCTTTTCCCGGGGCAGCTGCGAACTGCTGCACCCAGAGAACCGCAAAGTGCTGGCTTTCCTGCGGCAGTATCACGAAGAGAAGGTGCTGGTCGTAGCCAATCTGTCCCGCTTCGTGCAGTACGCTGAACTGGATCTGTCCCAATGCCGGGGCCTGGTCCCGGTGGAGATGTTCGGGGGGATGGCCTTCCCCCCGCTCGGGGACGCACCTTTCTTCCTCACCATCGGCCCCCACAGTTTCTACTGGTTCTACCTGGAACCGCATATTTCGGCCCTCGGCGTATCCCCGGATGGCGAGTCGAAGACCCCGATCTTCACACTCGCTGTCGCCGGCCCGTGGGAGACCCTTCTCCGAGAGAGAGATAGAAGCGCCATTGCCCGCGTTCTACCTGACTATTTGCAGGCACGGCGTTGGTTCGGAGGGAAGGCTCGCCACGTAAAGTCTGCCCAGATCCAGGATGCCATACCGGTCCCCTTCGACGCCGGAGTGGCCTTCATCACCCTGGTGCAGGTAGACTACACTGAGGGAGATTCTGATCGCTACCTCCTGCCAATAACCTTCGTGACCGGAGATCGAGCAGGACAACTCATGGAAGAAGAACCCAAGTCGGTTATTTCCCGGCTTCGCGTGAAGGCAACCGGGGTGGAAGGTGTCCTCTGCGATGCACTGGCCGAACCGGTCTTCCGCGAGGCCCTTCTCAACGACATCTCCCGCAAACGCCGGCTAGGGGGAACGGAAGGAACCCTGGTGGCTCTTCCAGAGCGATCCTTCAGCCGGTTGCGCGGCAACCGGGGTGAGCCCCTGGAAACGTCGATCCTCGGGGTAGAGCAGAGCAACACGTCCGTAGTTTACGGTGATCGCCTCATACTGAAGTTCTTCAGAAAACTGGACAGCGGAATCAATCCGGAACTGGAGATCGGAAGGTTCCTCCAGGACCGAGGCTTTGCCAACACCCCGCCGGTGGCAGGTTCCATCCAGTACTATCGTGGCGGCGAGCCCTCAACGGTAGCAGTTCTCGAGGGCTTCGTCCCTAATGAGGGGAACGCCTGGCGCTACACCCTGGACAACCTGAGCCGCTACTTCGAGCATGTACTGGCGTCCCAGGAGATCCCCGATGAGGTGGTGCGCTTCGTCTCCACTCCGGCGTCGGGAAAGACACTTCTCGATCTGGCCGCCCAGCAACCACCGCCGCAGGCCGTCGAATTGATCGGTCCCTACCTGGAATCGGCGCGGCTGCTGGGGAGACGCACCGCCGAAATGCATGTGGCGCTCGCCTCCGACCCTGAAAACCCCGATTTCAGACCCGAGCCATTCACCAGCTGGTACCAGCGCTCCATCTACCAGTCCATGCGGGTTCGTACTCGCGAGGTCTTCCTGAGGCTGAGCAGGGCAATGAAGGAGTTGCCGGAGGACCTGGGTGAGGATGCCCTGCGGCTCCTCCAACTGGAGGGTGAAGTCATCAAGCGATTCCGACCTCTCCTGGAACGCAAGATCTCAGCCATGCGTATCCGCATCCACGGCGACTATCACCTTGGACAATTGCTACATACTGGAAGCGACTTCGTGATCATCGACTTTGAAGGAGAGCCAGCCCGTCCCCTGAGTCAAAGGCGCATTAAGCGCTCCGCCCTCCAGGATGTGGCAGGCTTACTGAGTTCGTTCCGCTACGCTGCACACGCCATGATACTTGGCCAGGCGGAGGGGATAGTTGTTCGCAGGGAAGACCGGCCATCGATGCAGTTGTGGGCACGTTACTGGTACCGATGGGTAGGCTCCACCTTCTTGAAGGTCTATCTGGACGTGGCGGGCGGCTCCCCACTGCTGCCCCAGGACCCCGATGATATTCAAATCCTGCTCGACTCGCTATTACTGGAGAAGGTGATCTACGAGTTGGGCTACGATCTCAACAACCGGCCGACCTGGGTTCCAATTCCGCTACATGGGGTTATGAACATGATGGAGACCGCCGCTTGAGTGCACATGGCCCGACACTAATGACCGAGGACGACCTCTATCTGTTCAATGAGGGTAGTCACTACCGCCTCTACGACAAGCTGGGGGCTCACCCGATGGTGGTGGAAGGCAGGGAGGGGAGCCACTTCGCCGTCTGGGCGCCCAACGCCGTGGAGTTGAGCGTGATGGGAGACTTCAACGGCTGGTCCGCTGCAGCTACACCCCTACGCCCCCGAGGCCAATCGGGGATCTGGGAAGGCTTCGTTCCAGCCGTAGGGAAGTCCGACCTCTACAAATACCACCTGGTCTCGCGGCATGGTGGTTACAGGGTGGACAAGGCAGATCCATTTGCCTTCCATAGCCAGATATCCCCGGGAACCGCCTCCGTTGTCTGGGATCTGGATTATGAGTGGGGAGACGGGGAATGGATGGCACGCTGCTCCGATCGAAACTCCATGAGCGCCCCCATGGCGATCTACGAGATCCATCTGGGCTCTTGGATGCGAGTGCCGGAGGAGGGCAACCGGTGGCTCACCTACCGAGAGATGGCTCCTGGGCTGGCCGAATACCTCAAGAGAATGAACTTCACGCACGTGGAGTTCCTTCCGGTAATGGAGCACCCCTTCTACGGATCGTGGGGCTACCAGACGACCGGATACTTCGCCCCCACCAGTCGCTACGGCACCCCCCAGGACTTCATGTATCTGATCGATCACCTCCACCAGCAGGAGATCGGCGTTATCCTGGATTGGGTACCTTCCCACTTTCCGACTGACGAGTTCGCCCTCGGCTATTTCGATGGCACCCATTTGTACGAGCACGCCGATCCCCGCAAGGGTTTCCATCCCGACTGGAACAGCTTCATCTTCAACTACGGCAGGGATGAGGTCCGCAGCTTCCTCTTGAGCAGCGCCCTCTTCTGGCTGGATAAGTATCACGCCGACGCCCTGCGGGTTGACGCCGTGGCTTCCATGCTATACCTGGACTACTCGCGAAAGGCGGGGGAATGGATTCCAAACCGATACGGAGGGCGGGAGAACCTGGAGGCCATAGACTTCCTCCACCGCTTCAACCAGGAGGTCTATAAGGAACATCCGGACGTCCAGACCGTCGCGGAGGAATCCACCGCCTGGCCAAATGTTTCCAGACCGATCCACGATGGTGGCCTGGGCTTCGGCATGAAGTGGGACATGGGGTGGATGCACGACACGTTGAACTACATGTCCCTTGATCCCATCTACAGGAAGCACCACCATAATGAACTGACCTTCCGTATGGTCTACGCCTTCACGGAAAACTTCATCCTGCCACTTTCCCACGACGAGGTCGTCCATGGAAAGAGCTCGCTGCTGGGCAAGATGCCCGGGGATGACTGGCAGAAGTTCGCCAACTTGCGACTGCTATTTGGCTATATGTGGTCCCAGCCCGGCAAGAAGCTGCTCTTCATGGGCGGGGAGTTCGGCCAGTGGGCGGAGTGGAACCACGACGCGAGCTTGGACTGGCACCTGCTGCAGTTCGCTCCCCACGCGGAGCTCTCCCGCTGGGTCGCGGACCTCAACCACCTGTTGAGGGAGGAGCCGGCCCTGCACCAACTGGACTTCGAGCCGGCGGGCTTCGAATGGATCAGCGGCGACGACGCCCAGAACAGCGTCCTCTGCAACCTCCGCAAGGGCTCGGCTCCGGGGGACACCCTCTTGGTCGTCTGCAACTTCACCCCGGTGCCTCGGCATAACTACCGAGTGGGAGCCCCTGCCGGAGGCGTGTGGCGCGAGCTTCTCAACAGCGACGCCCAGGAGTACGGTGGAAGCGGACAGGGGAACCTGGGTGGGGTAGAAGCCGCCCCCATCCCCTACCACGGTCAGACCCACTCCCTCGTTCTGACCCTTCCCCCGCTGGGCATCCTGTTCTTCAAGCGGGAACCCTGGAAAGAGGAACGACCTCAGACGCGAAGCCGGGGTACCTAGTTCCCAGTGCGAAATCTCAGGTAGTCGCTTTACATGCTTGTGCCCAGTAGGTTGGTTGATGCTGGGTAAGGTAAGGTCGATACTCGACCTTATCGGACGGCTTCGGATAGAACTGTCTCGGCATCGTCGATCGACTCATTGGTGGGCAAAACTTCGACGGTAAGGACGAAAGCGCGCTCTTCGCCTGGCTGGAGAAGCTCGAGCACCCCCTCGTTTCGTGCCGCCGCCCGTCCGAACACTTTCGAATTGGCAGGCTCGATCCCCATTACATATGTCCCCTCGCCGAGCATTCGCCACTGCCACAGATATGGAAACATCCTCTTCTCGTACCGCAAGCGAACCCCCAGTCCCTGCCCACCGGAAAAGCGTTGATTCGACAGCAACACCGTCACATAACCGCGGTGATCGGGCTCGGGATCGTGGAGAAAAACCTGCTCCCGGAAACCGGCCGAAGGGAGAGCACCTAAGTCGTGCACGCTCTGACCCTTGCGCGCCTCGTCGTCTCGCGGTACCACCACATCCGTCTTGCCAAAACGAATCCTGGTGTCCTCATCCAGAAGCGGAAACCCAAAGTTCATGTGATACAACATCATCACTGGTTCAGGGGCAAATCCGATATTTCGCACGACATCATGAACGACAAGCTCTGTCGCACCTAGACTGGTAGTGATCCTGCGAGTGAGCTCCATGTTCTCCCCGAACAGCTGGGTTTCGCGCACCTTGCCTTCCACCCAGATCAGGTACTCGTCACCATCCCAATCGGCGCCATAGCGCACCTGGTGCGCCGGAACATTGGATGCGCGCCCGTGCATTGGGTAACGCCTTGCCTGATCCTCGGACGGGACCCCCATGGACACCAGGCCACAGGTTAGCAGTAGACCGCCATGAAAGCTGCGCAACAGGCCATAGTCACTCGTGTCGTAAAACCATGGAGCCACTACCCCAGTCGATGACCGCCAAGCGATGGGCACTCCCGAAAACTCGGCTCTTGAGATATCCATACCTCGGTCCGGAACCACGTCAAAGGTGAGTCCGGAGCCGGTGCGGACTTCCAGCACTCGCACGCCGCGCTCGGTGCCGTCCTGAAGCTCATGCCACTGCACGCCTGCAACCTGGGAAATGTCCCCAACGCGCCTGAGAATCTCTCCTCTGGTATAGTGCTGCTTGAACAGTGTGGCCACGCGTCTACCCTCGCTCAGTTGATTCGTCTATCCCTTCACTCCCCCACGCACAAGGCCCGCGACGAACTGCCGTTGAAGGACCAGGAAGAGAAAGAAGACCGGAATACAGATCAGAACGGAGGCCGCCATCAGAAGTCCCCACTGTGTATAGTGCTCACCCACATAGCCCAGAATGCCTACCGGCAGAGTGCGCATATCCTGCGATGTGGTGAGCGAGAGAGCGAAGAGAAACTCTTGCCAGGTAGTAAAGAACACGTACGTCGCCGTACTCGCAATGCCGGGTGTGCTCAATGGAAGGACTATGCGTATGAAGGCACCCAGCTGGTTGCAGCCGTCGATCTTGGCTGCTTCTTCGAAATCCGGGGGTATGGATATGAAGAAGCCACGCAGAAGCCACACTGCTACCGGCACGGTAAAGGTCAGGTAGGAGACTACCAGCGCCAAGTATGTGTTGACTAGATGATGCTCGCCAAAGAAGCGATAGATCGGTATGATCAACACGACCAGTGGCAGCAGTTGAGTAAGGATGGTAATGGTGAAGATCTGTCGACGGCCCGGGAAGCGAAGCCTGGAGAAGGCGTAGGACGAAAAGACCGCAAACACGATAGTCACGACCGTCGTCGTGCAGGAGATAACCACACTGTTGAAGGCATACCTGAGAAAAATCGGGTCGAGAGCACCGGCGAAATTCGCAAGCGTCGGGTGAAGAGGAATAAGTCGAGGGGGAGTCACAAACCACTCATCTGGTTGCTTAAAAGCCATCGAAACCATCCATGAGAATGGCAAGATGAACGCTGCAACCACGAGCAAGGCCAACACGTAGAATGGGAGGCTTGCTAGCCTCTGCCTGAACCCGACGCGCCTATGGCTGGCAGATATGCGAAGAGTGCGTGCGTTCATTCCAGCACCTTTGCACGGTTCAGTTCACGTATGTATAGAAGCGAAAACACCATAAGAATAAGCAGCGAAAACACTCCAATGGTGGTCGCAGCACCCAGGTTCGTCTGCTCGAAAAACAAGCGATAGACATAGGTGGGGAAGATCTCAGTGCTCTCTCCGGGACCGCCGTGGGTCATCACGTAGATCAAGTCGAAGTAGTTGAATGTCCACACCATCGTCAGCAAGACGGTGATTCGCACTGTCGGCATGATCTCGGGAAAGATGATGTGGCGCAAGCGACTCCAGGCATTTGCACCGTCGATTCTCGCTGCCTCGATAGACTCTTGTGGCACGCTCTGCAGGGCTGCCAAATACATCACCATGGAAAAGGGTGATCCCTTCCAGATGGCAGCGAAGATGATCGCTGCCAGCGCAGTGCTGGTGCTTCCTAACCAGGGAATCCACGGATTTGGGAAACCCAGCAGGTGAATCGCTGCATTCACGCCGCCAATGTACGGATCATACAGTAGTTTCCACAAAAGAGCTGCCACAACCCCAGGAGTAACCCAAGGGAGAATAACGAGGGTGCGTGCCAGCGCCTGGCCATGAAAACCACGATTAAAGAGGAGTGCAGTGCCCAAGCCGACCAAGAATTGGAAAACGACAACTATCACCGCCCAGGCAAGAGAGTTGAATACCACCTCCCAGAACACGGAACTACCCAGCGCATTAGCATAGTTTTGCAGACCGACGAACCTGGGCGTAGGATTGATGAACAGCTTGTTCGTGAAGCTCAGCTCAACCGCCTGACCCAGGGGAACAAGGATTATCACGGCCATCAATATCAGGGTCGGAGCTATGAAGAAGTAGGCTAGATAGGCCTCGTTCCAACGCCTCCTGCTTCTGGAGCGAACTGACGCCGAAGCATCGACTCGATCAAGCATGCCGTCCAAATGGTCCACCTTTCGAAGAGGAAGCATTCTTGTGCTCACGCTACGGACAACACCAGCCGGCTCACGCCACCTACGGTCCAAGGGCTCCGAGAGGAGCCAGCGTGCTGCTCATGCTCCCCAAAGGGCGCTGCTTCTGTCGCAAGCGGCCTCGATATCCTGGAAGGTGACGAAGTTGTTTG
>DAHXJB010000021.1:0-2153 GCA_027372455.1 Chloroflexota bacterium
GAGAAGCGATCCGTCATGCATGGAACCCCTGCCTCCTTCGCGAGCCCAGATACGCCTCGATGGCGGCTGGACTCGACTGGATTTCGGAGGGAGTCCCTTCCACCAGCAGCTTGCCGAAGTTGAGCACTGTGATCCGTTGGGCCAGGGTCATGACCACCCGCATCTCGTGCTCGACCAGGATTACCGTCAGGCCCCGCTCGTGAAGGGCTCGGATCACGTCCATCAGTCGCTCGGTCTCCACCAGGTTAAGCCCGGCATGCGGCTCGTCCAGGAGCAGCACCCGGGGATCGAGACAGAGCGCTCTCGCGATCTCCAGCAGCCGCTGTTGGCCCTGGGGGAGGCTGACTGCTGGGCTGTTGGCAGCATCCGCCAGACCGACGAATCGCAGCGTATCGAGGGCCTTCGCTCGTTTGCCCGGATCGAAGTGCCACCAGGAGCTGCTGGAGTGTCCGGCGAGCAGCAGGTTCTCAAGCGCGCTCATGGAGCGAAACAGCCTCGGAGCCTGGAAAGTCCGGCCCATGCCCCGACGCGCTATTTCGAAGGGATGCGCTCGATCGATACGGTGCCCGCGGAGCCGCACATCACCGCTGGTCGGCTTGTATACCCCGCTCATGATGTTGAACAGCGTCGTCTTGCCTGATCCGTTGGGCCCGATGACGGCGTGAATAGATCCCTCCTCTACTCCGAAGCTCACGTCTTCCAGGGCTGCGACGCCTGCGAAATGCTTGGTGAGACTCGATACTTCTACGATATTCACCCCGCCTTGCCCTCCCTCGGCTTGCTCAAGATCGCCTTCGCGAGCCCGCTCCTTGGAAGTCGAAGCCCGGACTGCTTCTGTCGTTGGGAGACGGCGCGGACCAGACCTGCCAGGCCTCCAGGGGCCGCCGCCATCATGATGATAACCACTAACCCAAAGACCGCCATGTAGGAATCCTTGAGGAAGCGGAGCCATTCCGGCAAGAGGGTGAGCAGAAACGCCATCACCACTACGCCGCCGGTGCTGCCCAGCCCGCCGATCACCACCATGACCAGGTAGTTGAAGGTGGTGCTCCAGGCAAAGACATCCGGGCTGATGTAACCCAGCATGGTCGAGTAGAGGACCCCCGCCAGGCCGCCACAGCTAGCAGAGATGACGAAGAGCATCACCTTGATGTTCCTGATGTTGACTCCGGCGACCTCGGCAGCGGTCTCATCATCTCGGACCGCCCGCGCTCTCATGCCCAGAGGACTTCGGTTGAAGAGCACGGACAGAGTGACGACGAGGGCAGCAAAGGCCAACTCCACGTAGAACAGGTGGGGCTCGCTGTCCAATTGCATGGGACCCAGATTGAACCTGGGAATGGCGCTAAGGCCGTTAGCTCCACCTGTTAGCCCACTCAGGTTGATCATGAACTGCTGCATAATGATCCCGAAGCCCAGGGTCGCCAGCGCCAGGTAGTGGCCCTTCAACTTGAGGGCCGGCCATCCGAGGGCAAGCCCGGCTACCGCTGCGAAAACGACGCCCGCTACGGCCGCGACGGGGAGGGCCACGTTGCGAAGCGCCAATATCGAGTATCCGTAGGCTCCGAGGCCGAAGAAAGCCGCCTGAGCCAGGGAGATCTGGCCTCCAAACCCGAGGATGAAGTTGAGCCCCACCGCCAGGATGATGTTCACCAGCGCCACGTTGACGACGTGCAGGTAGTAGACGCCCAGGACATGTGGAAGAAGGAGCGCCACGATGCCCAGCGCTAGCAGGGATGCCATTACCGGGGTGACCCTTATCTTGCCCATGGCTTCACGGCCTCTCCATCTCGGGTTCGCCGAAGAGCCCTTGCGGCCTGAAGATAAGGAAGGCGATGAGCAGCCCAAAGGAAATGACGTCGATGTACTGAGAGGACAGGAAGTAGGACCCCAACGCATCTACCAGCCCCAGGATCAGCCCGCCAATCATTGCCCCAGGAATGTTCCCGAAGCCGCCGACGATGGAGGAAGCAAAGGCCTTCAGCGATACCATGCCTCCCATGTCCGCTGAGACGTAGAATACCGGGGCCACCAGCACACCCGCGACGCCGGCAAGGACGCAGGCGTAGGCAAAGATCAGGGCGATGACACGGTCTGTGTCGATGCCCATCAATCGAGCAACCTCGCGGTCCTGGGCTGTCGCACGCATCGCC
>DAHXJB010000035.1:0-1547 GCA_027372455.1 Chloroflexota bacterium
ACGACTACAAGCGCAACGGCACCACGACACTGTTCGCAGCGCTCAATGTCCTGGACGGCAAGGTGATCGGTGAGTGCCTGCCGCGCCACCGTCACATCGAGTTCCTGCGGTTCCTTCGCCGGGTTGACCGGGAGGTGCCCAAGGGGCTACAGATCCACATGATCCTCGACAACTACGCCACCCACAAGCACGAACAAGTTGAACTATGGCTCAGCAAGCATCCTCGCTTCCACTTGCATTTCATTCCTACCTCGAGCTCCTGGCTCAATCTGGTGGAGCGATGGTTCCGAGACTTGGATGACAAGGCCATCCGACGCGGCGTCTTCCACTCCGTTCCCAACCTGATCGCCGCCATCGAGGCCTACCTCAACGCCAACAACGACAGTCCCAGTGCCTTCGTGTGGACTGCCACCGCCGAGGAGATCCTGGTCAAGGTCCGCAGGGGACGGGTGGCTCTTCAGGGAATCACCACTTAAAACTGTGACACTACACTAGATGCAGTTACTAAGCCGAACGTAAGTAGAGCAACATCTGGGCGACGAAACGTGGTAGCCTCGGGGGGTGCGAGCGAACGACGGTCGTAAGCTGGATCACCAGACTCTGGAGCAGGTTCGGATTCGAACCGTCGAGCAGATTCGGGCGGGCACCAGCCCCGAGGTGATCGCCAGAGCGTTGGGTTTCAACCGCACCACCATCTACAACTGGCTGGCAGCGTTCCGAGAGGGCGGGGTTGATGCCCTCAAAGCCAAGCCAGTTCCTGGGCGGCCCCGTAAGCTGCAGGGTCGTCAGTTGGCACGCCTCTACCGGATGGTGGCGGGGAAGGATCCGCGGCAGCTGCAGTTTCCCTTCGGGCTGTGGACCAGAGCGATGGTCAGGGAGTTGATCAAGCGAGAGTTCGGCGTTGCCCTTTCGGAGGTCAGCGTGGGCCGGCTGTTGCGAACGATGGGGCTGTCCCCTCAGCGACCGGTGTACCGCGCCTACCAGCAGGATCCCGAATTGGTGCGGCAGTGGCGCGAAGTGGAGTATCCAAAGATTCGGGCTGAAGCCCACAAGATTGGCGCCGAGATCTACTTTGCAGATGAAGCCGCCGTGCGCTCCGATCATCATGCCGGTACTAGCTGGGCTCCCGTGGGCAAGACTCCTGTGGTCACCAGCACCGGGGCTCGATTCTCATTGAACTTGATGTCTGCGGTCTCGCCCAAGGGACTGGTGCGGTTTCGCATCCTGCCGGCCCGATTGACCGCTCCGGTCTTCGTCGACTTCTGCCGGCGACTGCTGCACGACGTGGGTCGGCCCGTCTTCCTCATCGTCGACAGTCACGCCGTTCACCGTTCCAAGGCTGTCGCCCGCTACGTCGAGAGCACCAAGGGCAAGCTGCGTCTCTTCTTCTTGCCGCCATACAGCCCCCAACTCAATCCCGACGAATGGGTCTGGCGCAACGTGAAAGGGCACCGACTGGGACGCAGTCAAGTCGCAGGGCCGGACGACCTCCGCCGGAAAGCCCTATCAGCTCTCCGTCGCCTGCAAAGACTCCCCGCAGTTGTACG
>DAHXJB010000183.1:0-3761 GCA_027372455.1 Chloroflexota bacterium
CCCTGGCGGCTCTTGCCTCCGAGGGTGTCAGCGGTGAGGTGCGTAAGGTCGCAAGGCGGAGCCTTCATCGGCTGGCTAGCCAAGGCATCGCGCCATCGGCTCCCACGGCTGGTGAAGAGGAAAGGAGGAAGGCAGTCTTACCGAAGGCGACCAGCATCGCCAGCCCTGTTGACGGTGCCGGGAACCGGGCAGTGTGGTTTGGCTTTCCCCGAGGTGGCGAGGTAGATATGCTGGGGCTGCTGCTCAGCGACGAGAAGGGAATCCTGGATCTCGCCGAGTCGGACATGAGCAGGTCCCGTTTCGACAGCGAAGTGTCCAAGTTGCTTCATGACAAAGAGCTACCATGGGTCGAGATGCCGCTGGATTACTGCCGCCATCTGGTCGAAGAGGCACACCGACTGAATGCTGCCACCGGTACCCCTCTTCCTCGGGAGTACCTGGCCTGGAGGGATCGCATCGGCAAGCCGGAGAGGGAATACCCACAGCCGCTGGCATACACGGTCATCGACGCTGCGATGGTCCGCTGGGATCCTAGGTATCTGGATAGGTCGGCCGACCTGTTCGATCTGGAGATGTTCCGACTGTGGGTTCTGGAACCGGAGGAGCTAGATGAGTTCGTACGTGAACGGGTGGTTGCTGAGCAAAGTGGCCTTATTCTAGCCGGCGTGAGCCTGGAAGCCAGAAAGCGCATGGTGGTGGACAAGGCGATCCAGAAGCTGTTCTACCCGCGTCGGCGCTCCCTGTTCAAGCGGAGACTGGATGAGATGGCTTACATCCTGTGGAAGCTGCAGTGGATCGACAGAGCTAGAATGGCGTTGGCCGCGGCCCTTGCGCTGGAACCTCCGGACCGTTCACTGCTGGACCATCCGTTCATTCGTAGACTGGTTGAGTGGAGCCTCGACGTGGTGATGGCCTCGATCGAGGCCGAGCGCGCAAGAAGTATCAGGCCGGGGGTGCAGTTACACCTTCCCTACTGACCTGGGACAAAGCCACCGGGTCGAGGTCCGTCTCAAACGTGGTTGGCACGCGGGTGATCAAGGACGGGATGATTCAACGATCGCGTGCACAGGAAAGGGACCGGCTAGAAGTCCCGGGACTTGTACTTGGCCAGGCTCGCCTTTGTGATGTGGTAGTTGAGCAGCAAACGGAAGCGGTTGTTGACTCTCACGGATTCCGCTATCCGAAACAGGACGGACCTCTGGCCTTCGTCGGCGCTCAGGGTGTAGGCCGACTCGTCGGATCCCTGGCCGTTGCTGATGATGCCGGTTCGTGCCAGACTCTTCAGCGCTTCGCCGGTCTGTCGTTGATCCTTGTTCAACCGGCGCGCAAATCCCCTCGCTGTCTCCGCTACCGTCGGATTCTCGGCGAAGTACTTGAGCATCTCCCACTTGGTGTAGGAAGTCAGATACTTCTGAATGAACCCCAGGGTTTCCGCATCGATGCCTTTGTTGACGGAGTTGTCCTCGCTTCGGGTCGAGCCGGCCTCCTTTCGATAGGCGCTGCGGCGTGAAATCACTTTCCTCTCCTCGTCTCTGGATTATCGCGTCATTGGTCAGGATCTCAGAACTGGTTCTCGCCAGATGGGGCAACGCTTGCCGGCTGAGTTGGAGGGAGACCCGGGAACTGCGATACGTGCCGACCCGCGTCCATTCTACAGTGCAATTGTCGGACCAGGCCGGAGCGTCGTTGCACCGTGGAAGGACCCCGCGAGATGGCGAAGCGCCGAGATCGCCTCACCCATGCATAGCAAGAAAGGACGAGGCACCCTGTTGCCTCGCCGACGATTCCCGAGATGGATCGCAGGAACAATGCGGAAAATGGCCGGAGACCATGGGAGCGATCCGTGACCACAGGGTCTTGCATGGAAAGGCCGAACCTTCGGCCCCGTGGCTGGCTCGACCACCCAACGCGTGCGGTCCACGCAACGTATCGGCCACTTTCGTAATTGTACCAGGTTGGAGCGTCCTTGTACAGCTGTGTTGTCCGAAGATTCGGACTTTCAGGGGTGGTGGCGGCGTTCTCTAGTGTGGAACATCGATGCCACGAGTGCTGCAACGGCCTCCAGAAATGAACGATCGTTGCGAGCCGGCTTGCGTGATCCTTTCCCATCGACATCGATCTCTCCGTAGACGATCCCTTCCTCCTGTATGGGGACGATAATCTCCCAGTGACTGGTGGATGTGCAGGCGAGTCCTCTGGGATCCAGCCGCAGATCGAGCAAGGCCACCGTCTCCGCCCTCATCGCGGCCAGCCCGTGCGGCCCCATTCCGGAGGCGACGGAGGGCGGGTGAGGCGGTCGATCGTGGCCTGAACGTGCCACCATTTCCAAGGTTCCGTTTCTGAGCAGGTAAAACCCTACCCAGCCGAATTGGCGTTCCCTGGCCGTGAGCAGCTCTCCCAACTTTGCTAGGGCTTGCTCCACCGTCGGCGCTGCCTCGACCAGCGCTGTTGCCTCCTCGAGGAGTTCCAGTTGCGCCGAACTCCAGTTCTCTTGCTGCATGTTGCCCTCCGCGTATTGCTGTCCCGGCCACCTCAATCCGTGGTATGGACGCGCAATCTGTGCGCCAGCTATAATTCCGCCCATGAAATTGCGGCAGATCGGCGAGTTCGAGCTAATCGACCGGATGGCCCGTATATTTGGCCATAGAGGCGCGGTTGTGGCGGACGCTGCGACCGCGTTTTCTCGCCTCGCAGTGGGCATCGGTGACGATGCCGCTGTGTGGGAGGAGGCCAGCGGGCGATATACTGTTGCCACCACCGATGCTATGGTGGAGGGGGTACACTTTACCCCAGCGACCACCGATTGGTATGACCTGGGTTGGAAGGCCATGGCTTCCAACATGAGTGACATCGCAGGCATGGGCGCCGTACCGAGATACGCCCTCGCCGTGCTGGCGGCGCCAGGCGACACTGAGGTGGAGCACGTTCTCGAGCTGTGTCGAGGCATGGCCGACCTCGCTGGCAGCTTCGGGGCTCTGGTCGTGGGTGGCGACACCGTTTCTTCCCCTCTGGTAATGATAACCATCACGGTCGTGGGGGAAACCCTGGGTGGCAAGAGTCCGGACGGTTCGCTTCCGATTCTCAGCCGCTTTGCGGCGCGGCCGGGAGACCTGATCGCTGTTACCGGCCGGTTGGGCTCATCGGCAGGGGGGTTGGAACTGCTGCTTCACCAGCAGCCCGGTGTACCCGATCGTTGTGCTCCTCTGGTCGAAGCTCACCGTCGCCCCATGCCGCGGGTTCAGGAAGGCCAGTGGCTGGTGGAGAAGGGTGTGCGCTGTGGAATGGACCTGAGTGATGGCCTGATAGGCGATCTAACCAGGATCTGCCGGGCCAGCGGGGTAGCAGCGCAGGTGGAAGTTGGCAAGCTTCCGATCGATCCACTGCTGAGAGAACGGTTCGGCGAGAAGGCTGTTGATCTCGCCCTTTCTGGGGGCGAGGACTACGAGTTGCTGTGCACCGCTCCACGGGAAACCTTGTTGGGGGCCCAGTTATTGCTGCAATCCATGGGCAAGACGCTCACCGTTGTCGGGGAAGTTCATGAACGCCGTGGCAGCGAAGCACTGATAATGTTGGTCGATGAGGAGGGCCGCCGGTATGAGCCGCGACGGTCCGGATGGGAGCACTTCACCGCCGATGTCAACGTTTCACCCGACAGGTAGCCATGTGGGGTTTATCAGTCGGGGCGTGGAGCAAACCAGATCGTTTGGTGCCCGGTTGGGCGCCTCGCTGGTGGCGGGCGATGTCATACTGCTGGAGGGCCC
>DAHXJB010000184.1:0-2795 GCA_027372455.1 Chloroflexota bacterium
CAGCGCCACGGTGGTGGTAACCAGCATGAATACCATCGGCCAGAAGACGAAGCCCGAGGGCCTCCCCTCGCTCATGAGGTAGATGGTCACCAGCATCAGCGCCAAGCCGGCCATCAGCTGGTTGCTGCCTCCGAACAGCTGCCAGAGCAAACCAAACGTGCCCGTCGCCAGTAGAAAGAGGGTGAGCAGAAGGGCGATGATGGTGGACACGTGGAAGTTCTTCAGGATGGGCAACGAATCGCCGGCCAGCTCTGCCGTGGCCACCCTCATGAAGCGAATCACCAGCTGCATGACGGTGATGGCCAGGATGACGAACACGGCCCCAGCGAACGCCACACCCACCCCCTGCGGAATCCCTACGTAAGACATCAGTACCGCCATACCGTAGGAGAAGACACCTGCCGGTCCGGCCGGCGAGCTGTACGCGGTCAGGTACGCCTTGAAGCTGGGATACGTAGCCACCGCGGCCACGAGGGCGATTAGCGCAAGCACCATCTCGGCCAGCATCGATCCCCCGGCCACGGGTAGTGCGTCTTTCTCATTCTCCAGCTGTCTGGCCGTGCCGGAGCTGGAAACAAGACTGTGCCAGCCCGAGATGGCGCCGCAGGCGATGGTAACGAACAGCATCGGCCACAGCGGCTGCAGAGCACCCGAGCCCGATGCCGCGATGTCCCATGTCACCACCGGCGGCACGGTGAAATTCGGATGGCCCACGACAATCCCGAGCGCGCCTAGCAGCATCGCGAGGGCCACGATCCAGAAGGAGACAAAGTTGATCGGCTGCGCGAACCTCCAGATGGGCAGCACCGCGCCGAAGTAGCAGAAGACCAGGGCCGCCAGTCCCCAGAACAGCTTGCTGGCGGTTAGCGCGGTCCCTGGAACCAGCACCTTCGGGTCGTTCGGCAGTCCCGCGAAGATCCCGGAGATGGCGGGGAGAGAGCCCAGGTAGATCAGCACGAGCGCGGCGACAGTGGTGATCAGAGTGGTCACCATTATGTCCACCTTCCACCGGTAGATCATCTGACCGGCAAGCACACCCAGCACCGTGAGGCCCACGATGCCGAAGGGGATCTTGGTGTTGGTGAGGTTTCCAGCCACCAGGTTGCCGAACGCGCCCGCGATTGTCAGCAGATAGAGATATAGGAATGCTAGAAGGATCGAACGGGCGCGAGGGGAGATCATCCGGTAGGAGAGCGCCGTGAAGGTTTGTCCTTCCTTCCTCAGTCCCAGCATGGCCGAGGAGTAATCCTGTACCCAGCCAATGAACAAGACACCGAGGAAGAGCCAGAGGATTGCCGGCAGCCAGCCCCACTGGGCAGCGATTATAGCACCCGTTACCGGGCCCGTCGCCGCGATGGACTTGAACTGATAGCCGATCAGAACATTCTTGCCGGCAGGGATGAAATCCACCCCGTCCATAAACATCTTGGCCGGGGTCGTCTTCTTGGGGTCGGCTTTGATGATGTTTCGGTCGACGTAACGAGCATAGTACCTGTAGCCAATGAAAGCCACCACGAGGGCCAGAACCAGTGCAACCAAGGAGTTCATTAACTCACCTTCCTTCCTAACTCCACAGCCACTGCTGACACCCAGTACTCGGCTCCGATGCGACCCAGCCTATCAACTTATGGGCACCACCTCCTATTTGGAAAAGTAGTGAAGGCCAAGAGAGCGACACGGTGGAAGAAACGACCAGATGATAAAGCCCTCAGGAGGCAAAGTCAACGAAAACCAGCGCGGCCCGGCGGCGCGTATAAGAAAGGGGCGCCCGTGCGGGCGCCCCTATGACATCCGTGTGAAGTTCTACCAGGGCCGCGAGGCACCATAAAAGCGCGATGACCAGAATGGGTCGTTCAACGAGCGGATCTGTATCCCCACCGACTCCGATTCTGCGCTGATGAAGCGCCCGCCCCCCAGGTAGATACCCACGTGGGAGAGCCCAGCCTCGTAGGTGTTCTGCCAGAAGACCAGATCGCCCGGGAGCAGCTGGCTTCTGCTGACCCTCGCGCCCGCGCCCAACTGGCTCTGCAGCGGTGCCCTGGGAATGGGCATCCCAGCCTCCTTGTAGACGTACCACGCGAAACCGCTACAGTCGAACCCACCGGCCGGGGACGTGCCTCCCCAGACGTACCGGTAGCCCAAGTACTGCTGCGCTATGGCGGCTATCCGGTCCCCCGCGGAACCGCTAGAAGCGGGAGGCGGGGGCGGCGCTCCGGTCGCCTTCGCGATAGCCGCGGGCGTCGGAGCCCCAGCCGCGGGAGTTTTTCCTCCCGGGATCAATAGCTGCTGCCCTACCGCCAGTTTGTTCGGATCTAACAGATTGTTGGCTCCCTGGATCGCGGAAGCCATCACCCCAAACGCATCCGCGATCGATAGCAGGGTATCGCCATCCTTCACCACATACTTGGGGGCATTGGCCAGCTGTTGCGGACTAGGGGTTGTGGGCGCACCGGTAATGGGCTCGGTGGTCCGCATCATGCCGCCGGGAACGATCAACTCCTGCCCTTCCTGCAGCGCATTGGTATCGGTAAGTGCGTTGGCTTCCGCGATCTTCTCTGGATCCGCACCGTACTCATTGGCGATCCCCGAGAGGGTATCACCCTTCTTGACCTTGTGCAGAACACCGGAGACCGGCAGGATGATCAGCTCCTCACCAATCTGGAGGAGATCTCCATTGCCCATGTTGTTAGCCCACAGGATGGTCTCCGGAGTGATCCCGAACTTATAAGCGATGCCCAGAAGGGTATCTCCGGAAACCACCTTGTAGGTTTGCGGCTTGAGAGGCTCCTTCTTAG
>DAHXJB010000058.1:0-3560 GCA_027372455.1 Chloroflexota bacterium
GACACCATCTTCACGTCGGCACCCAGCTTCTCACAGATGGAAGCTATCTCGTTGATGAACGAGATCTTGGTTGCGAGGAAAGCGTTGGAGGCGTACTTGATCATCTCCGCGGTCCGCAGGTCGGTGATCAACACGGGGCAATCCAGTGGTCTGTACAACTCAGCCACCTTGAGGGCGGAAGCTCGGTCAGTTGAGCCCAGCACGACTCTATCAGGGTGGGTGAAGTCGCTGATGGCCGACCCCTCGCGAAGGAACTCGGGGTTCGAGACCACGGAAAAGCTGGCTCCAGGCCGGATGTGCTTGCTCGCGATGTTAGCAACCCAGTCGCCGGTGCCGATCGGGACGGTGCTCTTGTTGACAATTATGGTATTGCGATTGATCTGCTTGGCTATGCTCTGGGCCGCCGCGCGAGTGTACTTCAGGTCTGCTTCGCCTTCAGAACCCGAAGGCGTGTTGACGGCGATGAAAACGACATCCGCGCCGGGCACCCCTTCCTCGAAACTAGAGGTGAAGCGAAGCCGGCCAGCCTTGGCATTCCTCTCCACAATCTCCTCGAGGCCGGGCTCGAAGATCGGTAGAACGCCCTTCCTTAGATTCTCGATCTTCGAGACGTCGATATCGACGCAGGTGACCGTGTTCCCGAGGTCGGCAAAGCAGGCTCCGGTCACGAGGCCCACGTACCCCGTGCCAACCACGCTGATCCTGGCCATAGACCAATAACCCTCCAAACCAACAGAGTTGTGATGGCCTTTAACGCGAATTCCTGTTTGTGCGATCAGGGAGTCGACCGCCGCGGGGCAACCTCACGCCTGCCGGCAGGATCGTCCGAGTCCTCAGACAATCGGACCCCTCGCGCTGAAATGCGCCTGAGACTGAGACCCTCCCTCCAGACAAAGAAGAGGCCGAGCAGCGTCACTGGAAGGACCAGCACCGCGTGCACCAGGGCCGTATAGGCGGCCCCCACAGACTGATCCACCCGGAAACTGGTGACGAGGACCGCCATTAGGCCAGCATCGAAGGTGCCCACGTAGCCAGGGGAAGAGGGCACCATACTGGCCAGATTGGCCACGGCGGTGCCCAGCACCGCCGCAAGATAGCTGTGTGAAAGCGGAAAACTGAACATCAGCAGGTAGTACATGCCGGCTTCGAGCACCCAAGCCAACACCGACAAGAGAATGGCGGCCGTGGCCAGCCGAACGTTCCGAAGGATGCTCAAGCCCTCGACGAACCCCCCGGCAATCCGCAGAGCGAGATCGCGCAATCTGGAGGGAAACGGCCGAAGCGCCATCCCTATGAGAGTCAGCAGGGTACCCGGTATCACCGCCAAGCCGACCATCATTACCACCGCGACCACAAACAGCGCCCCAGCGAGCCATGCGAGCTGCATTAGCCAGCCTTCCAACTGAATCAGCAGCCCTGAGACTACCAAGAAACCGGTGAGCACCAACCCATCCAGGATCCTCTCGACAACGATGGTGGCGACGGTCGCGGCGGGGGCTAGCCGCTCCTTCTGCCACAGAAGGTAGGCCCGAACCGCCTCTCCGGCCCGTAGCGGCAGGATGTCGTTAGCCATAAAGCCGATCGCCAGCACAACAAATAGCCGCTTGATGCCAACTCGCTGGACTGGCCTGAGCAGGATTGACCATCGCAGGGTACGCGCGAACACCCCGGCGAAGTACAAAACGATGGCAGGCAACACGAACGCGAAGTTGGCCTCCCTGAATGCCCGTGCCACCGAAGCCAACTCCACCGATCGCACCATAAGGTACACCAGGACGGCACTGACCGCCAGTCCCAACCAGTATCGCTTTCTCACGAGACTTCCACCGGCATCGCGATCTCCTCTTCTGCCGCCTCTTCAGCTGTCTCCTTCTGAAATCGCCAGAACGCCAGGTTTTCCCGAGCGAAGAAGACCAGTCCTATAGCCGTGACCATGAGGTACTGCATCAGATGAGAGGCAATGCCCACCGCCAGTGCGTTTTCCTTAGACACATCGAATGCGCCCAACGCCCAAACCGCGAAGAACTGGAAGGTCCCCACATATCCCGGGGCAGAAGGCAACATGATGCCCAGGTTCACCACCACCAGGAGAAATACGGCCGACAGCAGCTGAGAGAGGGGCGACATGCGAACACCGAAAGCCCGGCACATCAGCAGATAGGAAGTGGCTTCCAGCAGCCACACGGCCAGAGAAACGAGTGCGATCACTCCGAGGCCCTTGCGGCTCCGCATGGAATGGAGCCCCAGGATGAAGGTCTTGCTGGCTCGGATGGTGGCCGTAGCCACCTGCTTCGGAAAGGGACGCAGCAGGACTCCCAGAATCATCACCGCTATGCTCTCTTGCGTGAGCAGCAGCACTATGCCCCCGATGGCTCCGAGAAAGAGCAGACTGGAGAACAGTTGAACCTCTCTCCCCCAGCCAGGAAGCGGCACCAACAGTGAGACGGCCCCCAGGAACAGGATGAGGGTGACCCCGTCGCACACCCTCTCCAGGATGATGGTCGCCATCCCGTAGGTCTTGCGGACCCCGATCTTCTGCCCAAGGAGGTAGGCCCGAACGAACTCCCCCAGTCTGGCCGGGAGCAGATTGTTGGAGGCGAAGCCCATCATCAGGACAGAAAACGCGGTCTTGAAGCCAAGAGGAGCCACTGGTTCGACTATCCTCTGCCACCGCACAGCCCTCAGGAAGTACCCAATGAGGGTAGCGGCGGCAGCCGGTGCAACCAGCCGATAGTTGGCGGACTCGAAGACCGCAATCAGTTCAGACAAGCTGACGTTGCGGGCCACCATCCACAGGAATAGCCCCGTCAACACGAACCCAATCAGCCGACCCTTGCCTGAAGTCAATCTACCTCCAAGACTGGTACTCTACTACCCTAGCGTTATGATCGTCAGCCACGAATACCTGCCCAGTCGTGGACACGGCGATGCCAATAGGCAGGTCGAACGACCTGGGAGTCGTGCCCAGGCCGCCCTTACTGCTGATCAGCTTGCCATTCGAGTCCAGCACGAAGAACTGGTTCTTCTCGGGCTCGGTGCAGAAGATCTGTCCGTCCGGGCCCACCGCCAGGTATGGCTTGTTCACGATGCTCTCGGAATCCCAACCGGACACAGGGTACTGGGCCAGCGGCTGGCCGTTGGGATCGAATTTCTGTATTCGGTGGTTCCAGGTATCGGCCACGTAGATGTTCCCGGCGGAGTCGATGGCTATGCCCACCGGCTCCTTGAACTTGCCCGGATCCGTACCGTCCCCACCGAACATACTCACAAAGCGACCCTTCGAGTCGAAGACCTGGACCCGCTTGTTTCCGGTATCGGTAACCAGCACGTTGCCATTGGGTGCCACGGCCACGCCCCGGGGACCGTAGAACCCACCGGCCTGCACTCCCAGCTGTCCCTTAGCATCGGCAAAGCTTCCCCACTTGGCCAGGAACCGGCCATTCGCATCGAACTCCTGGATCCGATGGTTCCATGTGTCCGCTACGTAGACGTCCCCGTTCGGCGCCACGGCGATCCCCCAGGGCTCGTTGAACTGCCCGTCACCGCTTCCCTTGCTGCCC
>DAHXJB010000074.1:0-2755 GCA_027372455.1 Chloroflexota bacterium
CTACGCCTTCTGGAGCGGCGGGGCCTTCGTGTACGTCCCGCGCAATGTGGAGGTTCAGCTGCCCCTTCAATCGATGACCTGGGGCGACCGAAGCGGGTTGGCGGTGATGCCTCACACGCTGGTGGTGTTGGAGGAGGGATCCAGTCTGCTGTTCGTGGATGAGCTAGCCTCCACCCAGGCGGAGGGCCCGACCCTGTCCAACGGCGTAATCGAGCTGTCCATGGCCCCGGCTTCACGGCTGCAGTACGTGTCTCTACAGCGCTGGGGTCGGTCGACCTACCACTTCGCCACCCAGAGGGCGGCCGTCGGACGTGACGTCGCCTTCAAGTCCGTTTCCGTCGTGTTGGGCAGCCGAGTCACCAAGTCCTGGATCGGCTCGATCCTCTCAGGGCCGGGCGCCAACGTGGTGATGTCCGGCAGCATGTTTGCCGACGGAAACCAGAGGTTTCACCATCACACGTTGCAGGATCACCGGGCGCCCAGCACCACGAGCGACCTGCTGTTCAAGACTGCGCTGGCAGATCACGCCAGGTCGGAGTACTCCGGCCTGATCCGGGTTCACAAGGACGCACAGAAAGTGGACGCTTACCAGGCGAATCGGAATCTGTCGCTCAGCGAGTACGCTCGGGCAGACTCCATGCCCAAGCTGGAGATCGAGGCCAACGACGTGCGCTGCACGCATGGGGCCACCGTCGGACCGATCGACTCTGAGCAACTGTTCTACCTGATGTCGAGGGGCTTGCCTCGGCGGTCGGCGGAGCGGATGATAGTGCAGGGCTTTCTGGAGCCCGTGATAGATAAGATCCCCCTCGAAGCGGTCCGGGAGCGTGTTCGCGAGGTGGTGGATGCCAAGCTGGAGGAAAGATAGGGGCAGGCTGCTGGAGAGGAGGTACGTCTGAGCGCAAAGTGAAGACGATGTTTGATGTAGCCACGATTCGACAGGATTTCCCGATACTCGATCGCCAGGTACGAGGCAAGCCTCTTGTCTACCTCGATAACGCCGCCACTTCTCAGAAGCCGCGGGTGGTGATCGAGGCTTTGACTCATTACTACGAGAGCTACAACTCGAACGTTCATCGTGGCATCCACACCCTGAGCGACGAAGCGACGGACGCGTACGAGCAGGCTCGGTTGAAGGTGGCACGGTTCATCAAAGCGAAGAGCCCTCGGGGCATAATCTTCGTTAGGAACGCCACCGAGGCCATCAATTTGGTGGCCATGGCCTGGGCCAGGAAGAGGTTGAAGCGGGGCGACGAGATCCTGCTGAGCCGGATGGAGCACCACAGCAACCTGATTCCCTGGCAGCTGGTTGCCAAGGAGACAGGTGCGAAGCTGCGCTTCATTTTCCTGAACCCGGACGGGACGATGAACCTGTCCAACGTGGACGAGCTGATCAACGAGCGGACGGAGTTGGTCTCGGTCAGCCACATGTCCAACGTCCTGGGGACCATCAACCCGATTCGTCAGCTGGCCGACCTTGCGCACGCCAAAGGTGCCCTCTTGCTGGCGGACGGGGCGCAGAGCGTCCCTCACATGCCGGTCGACGTACAGGAACTTGGATGTGACTTCCTGGCCTTCTCCGGCCACAAAATGCTGGGTCCCACCGGGATCGGCGTCCTGTGGGCTAGAGAGGAGCTGCTGGAGGAGATGGATCCGTTCATGGGTGGCGGCAGCATGATCATGGAGGTGTCCTGCGACACGGCTACCTGGAACGATATCCCGTACAAGTTTGAGGCAGGGACCCCCGACATCGCCGGGGCGATCGGCCTGGGTGTGGCGATAGACTACCTGAATCGGCTCGGCATGGAGAGCGTCCGGCAACACGAAATGGAGTTGACGGCGTACGCCCTGGAGAAGCTGCGTGAGGTGAAGGATCTGACCGTCTTCGGCTCCCAGGATCCCCGGATCCGGGGGGGAGTGATCAGCTTCAACTTCTTCGACGTGCACCCCCACGATGTGGGCACGATCCTCGATCAGGAGGGTGTGGCGATCAGGGCCGGCCACCATTGCTGCCAGCCGTTGATGAAGTGGCTCGACGTATCGTCCACGGCTCGTGCCAGCTTCTACATTTACAATACGAAGGACGAGGTCGACGTTCTGATCGGTGCTCTAAACAAGGCCAAGGAGATTATGGGTGGTTTCTTCCTTGGATGATCTTTACAAAGACATCATTCTAGATCACTATCGCCATCCTCGAAATCGGGGGGTGGTCGACAATCCCGACGCGGCTACCAGAGGTCACAATCCACTCTGCGGCGACGAGTTGGAGCTGTCGCTTCGTCTTGATGGAGACCGAATCGCGGAGGTGAAAGTGCTGGGCAAAGGTTGCTCCATCAGCCAGGCCTCCGCGTCCATGATGACCGAACGGATCAAGGGAAAGCCGCTGGCCGAGGTACGCGAGGTGGTCGCGCTCTTCAAAGGGATGCTGCTCGAGGATCGGGAGCTGGCGGAACAGGAGTACGAGACGCTCGGTGACCTTGAGGCGCTCGAGGGGGTCAAGGGGTACCCGGTGCGAATCAAGTGCGCCCTGCTGGCCTGGAACACCCTGCTGGAGGCGCTGGAGTTGAAGGCTAAGAGCGCCGGAGCCCAAACCTAAGCACCTGACCTGGGATCGCATATTCAATTCGTCGTCATGCCCGCAAGCGGGCATCCACTGGCCACAACAGAAGGCTGGATTCCCGCTTCCGCGGGAATGACGGTTCCCATCACGCCCGCATACTTCGCGTGGGAAACCATGTAGATTTCACCTTGGCTC
>DAHXJB010000090.1:0-2764 GCA_027372455.1 Chloroflexota bacterium
GGCAGCGGCTCGAAGAAGCGATCGGGCAGCCTATCGTCCTTCCGGCGGAAGCCCTCCCGCAGATTGAAGGCGTGGGACATGTTTGTCACCCTCTCGCCGACCTTCGAGATCTCGAAGAGGTCGGTATCCCAGCCGGTCACCGCCCGAGCCATCGCCAGGAACCTCTCGAAGGGTATGTTTACCCGAGGGGCGTAGCCGAAGTTGCACACCCCTGCCGCCTTCCAGAAGGCGAAGATGTTCTCCGCGTAGAAGAAAGCGCGCACCTTGCGGGGTCCAAGATCCAGGGCGTCGATCGGCTCCAACACCCCCAGTGGAGCCATCGTCTTCAGGATGACCGATTCCTTCATCTGGAGGCCGCCATCGTGGACGGCCAGCAGATGGTCCGCGCCGGTGTCGGAGATGCCGTAGCCCAACCCAACGCCCGGCTTGCCCCGGGGCTCGTGCATCGGGAGTTCCTGTCCCTTCACCTGGATGGCGAAGCGCTCGGCGCCCCGGCCGATCCGCTGGGCGGCACGGGCGCTTCCCTCTGCCAGCAGATCTCCGAAACCCTCCCGACGAGCGATCTTCTCCACCAGGGTGAGCAGCGCCTGGCTGTTGCCGAAGCGGAGGTCGATCCCCTCGGTGTCGGCCTGGGTCAGGAGACCGTTCTCGTAGCACTCCATGGCGAAGGAGATGGTAACCCCTGTGGAGATGGTGTCCAGGCCGTAACGGTTGCACATCTCGTTGGCCTTGGCGATTACCCGTAGGTCGCTGATCCCGCAGCCGGAGCCGAAGGCTCCCAGGGTTTCGTACTCGGGCCCGCCATAACGGGTATCGGTTGCGTACTCACCGTCGACCTTCGACTCTCGTTTGCAGCGGATAGGACAGCTGAAACAGCCCTTGGCGCTGGTGAAGATCTCCTCCTTGTAGGCATCCCAACCGATGGAGTTGGCGCCCTCGAAGGTGCCGTAGCGGAAGTTACGGGTGGGAAGGATTCCTGAAGCCTGAAGCCCGCTCAGCAGTCCCACCGTACCCGTGTCGTATAGCGACTTGGTGGTGGGGTTCTTCTGGAGCTCCGCGGCGTACCAGCGGGCCAGTTCGTGGACCGCCGCCTGGTCAAACGGTCTGGGAGGGTTCTTGCCCCGCACGGCGATTGCCTTGAGCCTCTTTGAGCCCATCACCGCGCCCATGCCGGTGCGACCGTTCGCGTGCTTGCCTTCGTTGAGGACGCAGGCGTACCGCACCAGCTTCTCTCCGCCCTGGCCGATGCCGGCGACCCGAATCCGTTGGTCGTTCAACTCCTGCCGAATGGCATCCTGGGCATCGCCGGTGTCCATCCCCCACAGCCTTTGGGCGTCCCGTATCTCTACCTCGCCGTCGTGAATCCAGAGGTAGACGGGGCGTTCGGATTGTCCCCTGATGACGATGGCGTCGTATCCGGCGGATTTCAACTCTGGACCCCACCAACCGCCGGCTTCGGCTTCACCGTACCCACCGGTCAGGGGCGACCGGGCCGCGACGCTGTACCGGGGCATCGCGGGAAGATTGCTGCCGGTCATGGCGCCGGCGGCGAAGATCAGGAGGTTGTCAGGTCCGAGTGGATCTGCACCAGGGGCCTGCTCGTTCAGCAGGTAGTAGCTGGCAAAGCCCTTGCCACCCCAGTAGCGGCGGTAGAAAAGTTCGTCCGGCTCCTCGATCTTCCAGGTTCGATTCGTGAGGTCGACCTTCAGCACCTTGCCGTTGTATCCGTTTGGCATCTTCGCCTCCTATATAACAATCAGCGATCAGTTGGCAGCATCCTTCATCCACCACCACACAACGGGAACGCTTCCAGCAGATCGCCGTCCGATATCGGAGAATCGGTATCCGCTCTCTTGTCATTGATCATCAGCATGGAGAGGACGCCGAGAGGCAACCCCAGGGCCTCAAGTAGCTGTCCGGCCGTGGATTGCTCCTCCAACTCGATCCGAAAGAACCTGCTCTTGTCGGATCGATACAGGTTCAGTTCTCCGTGGAGTGTCACCGCAACTGATTTCACCCTGCGCTCCACTAGAGACCCTAGAGACCTTGATCGAGCCAATTACGGGATGGTGGACGTGTTTGACTAAGCGATTGTCAAGGGTGCAGCATAGACCGAGGGGCGCCCAACTGTCAACGTGGCTGAAGCGCCGCTTGCCGATCCCCTTCTCGATAGCCCTCCCGATTGAGTCGAACTGCCGCCGCATCAGGCTGCCGGTCCCAACGGGTACGATTCGCCTCCTTAACCCTTGACCTCGAGGTTCAGCAGCTCCTCGTACACCTTGACCACGGCCGCGGTATCCTCCTTGCCCAGACCCCTGGCCAGAGCCATCTCGTTCAAGAGCTGGGTGGCGCTAGAGAGCACCATGGGTACCCCCGCCTCCCTGGCCATCGCGAGAGCCAGGGCGTTGTCCTTGTGCAGCAGACCGATTCCAAAGAGTGGGGAGAAATCCCGGTTAAGCACCTTGGGACCCACCTCCTTGAAGAGGTTGCTCACCGTCGCCGCTCCGCTCTCGGTCACCAAGTCCACGAACACCTTGGGGGGCATCCCCACCTTGGCGCAGAGGGCCATCACCTCCACGGTCACCGAGTTGATGGCGCCAAACATCAGGTTGTTCAGCAGCTTGACGATGTTGCCGTGGCCTGAGGGCCCCACCAGCACCACCCTCCGGGCCAGCTTCTCGAGAACCGGTCTGGCCTTCGCCAAAGACTCCTCGTCGCCGCCCACCGGCAGGGTCCAGTTCCCACAGCCCTGAGGCCTGCCCAG
>DAHXJB010000129.1:0-5156 GCA_027372455.1 Chloroflexota bacterium
AAGCATTCGAGCTCGAATGCTTCGCCCCTACCGCTCTCACCGCCCCTCTCTGGGGACGGCTTCCCAATCCCGGAAACCTGAGCCGCACCCCCATCTCAGGCGCTCGCCCTACATCCCTTCCACCTGCACCGCAACTCAAGTTTGACGCGGCCGATGCTCCCTCGCGTTCGGAGAGCAGCGGTCGCGTCACCGGAGACAACATATCACCAAGAGGCTAGATCGTGGATGTGAAGATTCGGTGCAGTCAGTGTAGAGATACTGTGAAGATACGCGGACCCGCTAACGCTCGAGGTTCTTGACTATCTCCGCGATCTGCTGCAGCTTCTGGCGAACCCCGTAGGCTTGAAACCCGATCTCCGAGAGGGTATTGGCGATGGTAGCGAGCAAACGGGTTATCAGGAACACCCTCTCCTGACCAAATACGGGGACGCTGCTCATGGCTTCCAGCAGGGCCGGGGCTGGGAGTCCGCATTCCGCGGCGAGACGGTTAGCCGTGGCCTCCGCGCGGTCCGGATCGGGCGGCTCCGACCAGAACTGCCCACCCACCACCAACCCCATTCTGGCACCGTACACATGAACGGGAGCGACGGCGTAGCCGATGCCGGCGTGGCACAGGTGGACCTCCGGCTGCTCCTCACGAACGTCCGCGAGCGCGGCCCAGGATGCGGAGCAGCGGTGGCGAAACTCCTCGGAAGTTCGGCCGAGCCGGCAAAAGGCACAGACGTTGGATATGGCCGTGAGGGGAGTCCCCTGAAGATCTATCACAAGAGACGCAACGCCGACGGCCTGGGCGAATCCGTCTTGAACGTTCTGAAGACACACGGTGCTGACCAGTTCGGTCAGCCTGGGAGGGCGCGACAAAAGCTCTTCGGAGGTGGTCTCGTCGAAGATATTCGGGATTGAGCAGTTGCTGCCGTCAATCGTGTTGCGCCTGCCCTTAACCCCCTGGAGCCAGTTCTCCACCGCCTGCTCGGGGAACCTCCACTGCCCTCCTACCTTGATGCCAGGAAGCTCGCCGGCATCGAGCATGCGGTAGATGGTGATGCGATCTACCTGGAGTATACGCTGCAGGTCTTTGGTGGTAAGCAACCTCTCCACGGTCTTCTCCTTTCAGCGGAATTTTACCACACTCATCTTCTGTGGAGAACACTCGATATCTCTCGCTATCTCTTGAGTACAGTTGCTATATCTTGTCACAAAAAGATATTGCATTCCCTTCCGGGGTATGGTATAGTGCTGCGCGGGAAGAAATGGCTTGGCTGATGGGTGGTCGAGCCGGCCCATGATGGTGTGGGCTGGGTCGATTCATGTCGCCAAGCTTTTTTCTTGGGAGGGATCAGGATGGCTGTTGCAGAGGAGACCACGATCAGCGCGGCGGTGGCCGAAGTGCCGGAGGAGCAGGTGGAGGAGATGTCCATGATCGTCTTTTCGGGCGATCTGGACAAGGTGCTGGCCGCTTTCATCATCGCCAACGGTGCGGCCGCCATGGACACCCCGGTCACCATGTTCTTCACCTTCTGGGGACTGAACGTCCTCCGAAAGGGCGAATCGGTGCCTGTAAAGAAGGGTCTGGTCGAGTCGATGTTCGGCTGGATGATGCCCCGAGGCGCCGAAAAGCTGAGCCTGTCGAAGATGAACATGGGTGGCATGGGCACCATGATGATGAAGCAGGTCATGCAGAAGAAGAACGTCTACAGCCTGCCGAAGCTGATCGAGTCGGCAAAGGATCAGGGGGTAAGGCTGGTGGCCTGCACCATGTCGATGGACGTCATGGGTATCAGGGCGGAGGAATTGATCGACGGTGTGGAGTTCGGCGGCGTGGCGAGTTTCCTCGACTCGGCCAGCCGCAGCAGGGCCAGTTTGTTCATCTGAGGCAACCACGCAGATGCCGATGGGTTCGTGGGGAGACCCGCAACTCGCCAGGAGGGGGTTTCCCCTCCCGAGATCGTGAAGGAAAGACAACTGGAATGGAAGAGAATCAATCGGAGAAGATCGTCGTTTTTGCCACCCACGGCGGTGAGGACCCGGAGCGCGCCACGCTCCCCTTCGTTGTCGGCAACGGTGCACTGGCGATGGACATTCCGGTTACGATCATCCTGCAGACCGAGGGGGTCACGCTGGCGAAGAGGGGTCACTACGAGCACATCTTCGCCCCTGGCTTCGATCCCCTCAAGAAGCTGGTCGACAGCTTTCTGGAGTTGGGCGGCAAGATCCTCGTCTGCATTCCATGTATGGAGACACGGCACATCACCGAGGATATGCTGCTGGAGGGCACGGAGATGGGCAAGGTCGGGCGCGTCATTCAAGAGGTCCTCGAAGCCAAGGCTGTGCTGAACTACTAACAAGCAATGATGGCGGGGATCGTGACCCGCCGAGCGCAAGCAACAGGTAAGGAGAAGAGAGATGACTCAGGTTGATCTCGCCACTGTACAGGCTGCGAAGGTAGTGGACGCAAGGGGCAGCGCTTGCCCTGGCCCGCTGCTGGAGGCCAAGAAGGCTATCGGCGCCGTGCCGGTGGGCGGAGTACTCGAGATCTGGTCCAACGATCCCGGCACCAAGAAGGACATTCCCCTGTGGGCCAAGAAGGTAGGGCACGAGTACATCGGTTTTCTGACCGGCGAAGGCTACGAGCGCATCTTCGTGACCCGCGGAAAGTAGGGACGTCATGGCTGTAGCCCTCACCAGTACAGCAACGAACAAGATCCTGGTGCTGGCCACCATCTCCTGCGCCTATCCCGGGGCGGACACCGTAGGCCAGGCTCACATTGACTACCCGTCCAACGTCTACGTGCTGAGGGTGCCCGCCCCTGTGCTGTTCCCCGAGGACTTCTACCTGCGCTGCTTCGATAAGGGGATCGGCGGGATCATCATCATGGCCTGCGGAACCGATTGCCCCTACGAGGGTGCTTATCAGCGACTGGCCCAGCGTATCGATGGTCTCTATCCAGTTATGAGGCAGCGAGGGTTGGACCCGAGACGCATCCGCTTGACCTCCATCTGCACGGTCTGCTCGGGGGCCTTTCTGAAGGAGGTCAATCAGATGAACAACCTGCTGCAAGAGTTAGGAGCGGCCTGAAGGTGATTGAGCATCGGGTAAGCGCGGACGTGTTGGTGGTGGGCGGCGGCATCAGCGGTTTGCAGTCGGCCCTGGATCTCGCCGGCCAGGGACTTCAGGTGATCGTGGTGGAGAAAGAGCCGAGCATCGGAGGGAAGATGATCTCCCTCAGCAAGGTGTTCCCCACCCTGGACTGCGCCAGCTGCATCACCACGCCCAAGATGGCTGCGTCTGCGCATCACAACAATATCGCGATACTGACCTACACGGAGCTGAAGACGATCGGCGGCGAGCCCGGAGCGTTCGTGGCCACGGTGGTCAAGAAGCCCCGCTACGTCGACGAGGATGCCTGCATCGGATGCAGGCAGTGCGAGTACGCCTGCCCAGTGAGCGTGCCCCACGCATTCGAAGGGGGCTTTGGCGCCAGAAAAGCGGTCTACGTCCCCTTCTCCAACGCCATCCCGCAGACCGCGCTGATGGACATGGACAACTGCGTCCTGTGCGGCAAGTGCGAGCGGGCCTGCCCGGCCGCTGCCATCGATTTCTCCCAGGGGCCCGAGGAGATCACCGTGGACGCTCGGGCAGTGATCATGGCTACCGGGTTCGAGCAAACCCCGCCCACGGCAAAACCGCGGTACGGGTACGGTATCGTACCGAATGTGGTTACCGGCCTGCAGATGGAACGGCTGCTTGCTCCCCATGGCCCATATGGGCGAGTCTTGCGGCCTTCCGACGGCAAGATGCCCGGCTCGATCGCCTACATCCAGTGCGCGGGCTCGCGGGACAAGAGTCTGGGGGTTCCGTACTGTTCACGGGTGTGCTGCATGTACGCCATCAAGCAGGCGATGCTGCTGTCCGGCGCTCTGCCACTAGCGGACATCACGATCTACTACATGGACATCAGGGCCTTCGGCAAGGGGTACGAGCAGTTCTTCCAGAACGCCCAGGCCATGGGGATTGAGTTCGTGAAGGGCAAGGTGGCCCGAATCACCGAGGGAGAGGATCAGAGCCCTGTGGTTCGGGTGGAGATGATCGAAGAGGACGGCGTCATCAGGGAACGACAACACGACCTGGTGGTGCTCTCGCTCGGCATGGTGCCGGCGTGGAAGCCGAACGGCTTGGTTCCGATCAAGGCGAGCGCGGATGGCTTCGTAAACACGCCCAGTTTCAAACTACGTCCCACCATAACCGACCAGAAGGGCATCTTCGTGGCCGGCACGGCGGCAGGGCCGAAGGACATAGTGGACTCCATCGTCGAGGGCGGGGCCGCCGCAATGGAGGCCTCCATATTCCTCAGAGGGCTTTCTTCGGGAACGAAGCAGGAGACGCCGCGCGAGGCCCCCGAACTCGTCGCGATGGGGGATAGGGTCAATGGATAACGAAAACGAAAAGCTGAACGACGAAGAGAGCGGGCCCAGAGTGGGCGTCTACATCTGCCACTGCGGGGGCAACATCTCCGACGTGGTGGACGTCCAGCAGGTCGCCGAGCGGATGGGCAAGCTGCCGAACGTGGTGGTGTCTCGGACCAACATGTTCATGTGCTCGGACCCTGGGCAGCAGTTGATTCGGGACGACATAAAGAGCAAGGGGCTGAACCGGGTTGTGGTGGCCTCATGCTCTCCGAGGCTGCACGAGCAGACCTTCAGAAACGCTCTCGCCAGGGCAGGTCTGAATCAATACCTGTACGAGCACGCCAACATTCGCGAGCAGGTGAGCTGGGTCACACACGCTCACCCCGCCCAGGCAACGGAGAAAGCCGCCAGTTTGGTGGCCGCGGCTGTGGCCAAGGCCAGGCTGCTCGAGCCGCTGGAGCCGATCCGGGTGGATGCCCGTCGACACGCGGTGGTGATCGGGGGGGGCGTGAGCGGTCTGAAGAGCGCCCTGGACCTGGCGTCCTTCGGGATCGGCGTGACACTGGTGGAGAAGTCGCCATTCCTGGGCGGGCACGTCGCTCAACTGGACGAGGTGTACCCCACCGGCGAAGATGCCAAAGAGCTGCTGGACTCCCTGATCCGAGAGGTGAGCAGAAACCCCAGGGTGGAGCTACTCACTGGAACCGAGGTCATCGAGGCAGAAGGTTACATCGGGAACTTCCGTCTCA
>DAHXJB010000163.1:0-4170 GCA_027372455.1 Chloroflexota bacterium
AGCGGGCCGGCTGGGTGGTGCCCTGGCGAGATTGGGATATCGGGTCGGCGCCCCGAGCACGGGGCCAGGTCGCTCTGCTTCGCAGGTGGTGGATCGAACCAAAGGGGAAGGCAAGACGCTGATGCGCCAGCTGGAGACCGACCTACGGGTTCACCTGGACCAGGTGGTGCCGGAGAAGGGCACCGGTGGCATCACCCTGGCGGTTGGCAGCGACGACGTTGCCCTGGCCGATCTGGCAGTACCCCTCGATCCGTCGGCGCCGTCCAGTGCGGCGGGCATCGCACGAGCGGGTTCTGGGTCTTCTGTGGCCGCGGCGCCGCTCCCCCCGGCGACGCTCGCCCCCACCCCATTGCCCGCCTCCCGGCGCAATGTCGCTCCGTCAAGCGCGACCCCGTCCCTGAAGACCCGCACGGGCAATGGGGCATCGGCGCCACCAACGCCGGCCACGCCAACAGCCCGGTCCACGCCAACTGCCGGCCCCACGCCCCACGCCACGCCGGCCGTCAGCCCAACCCCCGTCCATTCGAGAGGTACGAGTCTGCCCCCAACACCCTGATGCCAACCGATCCCACTTGGCGTTGAGACTCGACTCTCGGTTCAGCCGTCTTGACCCAGGACTTCGCTTGACTCGTTGGGGCCCAAGGGTGGCTCTGGCCAGGGCTCAGTTCAGCAGACTTCGGTCAGTCTCTCGGTCGAAGATCTGGACCTGCGCCTTGAGGAAGGTGAGCTTCACCTGGTCGCCCATCCGCACCCGTACGTTGGCATCGGCTCTGGCAACGAGACGCAAGTCAGCAATCGGTTCGAGGCCTTGGCTCGCCCCCTTCGCCTCGGTCGAGTGTTGGGGCCTGCCGCCGCGGCCATTAGTAGCCAGCACCCTTGTCGACCACCTGGAGCAGGGGTTCGCCGTTGTGGTACCGCTTCAGATTCTCGCAGAACATGTCCACCGCCCTGTCCCTCACGACACACGACATGGCAGAGTCGTGAGGTGTGATTATCACATTGGGAAGATGCCAGAGTTCGCTCTCTGCGGGCAGGGGTTCTGGATCGGTGGCATCCAACCCAGCTCCTGCCACATGCCCCGACTTGAGCGCGTTGATCAGCGCCCGGTGATCCAGCACCTGGCCTCGGCACACGTTGATCACGAAGGCACCGGATTTCATCCATGCTATCTCGCGGACGCCTATCATACCCTTCGTTTCCGGGCTGAAAGGCAGCGTAAGCACGACGTAATCGGCATCGGATAGCACCTCCGCCAATCGATCGGGCGGCACTACTCGTTCCACATAAGGAACGGGCGCTCCGCTGCGACGCGTACCCACCACGTGCATCCCGAAACATGCAGCTCGTCTGGCGACCTCGCTCCCGATGTTCCCAAGGCCCACGACGCACAGGGTCTTGCCGTAAAGCTCACCAAGGGCATGGCGGTCCCAGATCCTCTCCCTCTGCGCTTGCCTGTGGCGAACCAACTCCTTGACGTGCGCCAACATGAACGCAAACGTGTGCTCGGCAATGGGCACCGCGTGGGCGCCCTTGGCACAGGTGAGAGTGATCCCGGACTCGATCAACTCGGGGCAAAGAATCCGGTCCACACCCGCTTGAAACAGGTGCACCCAACGCAGCAGACCCGGCTCGCGGAAGATGTCGGTGGTAATGCCTGACTCGTTTCCGGCGAGGATCTCGGACTGGGGAGCCCGTTGGCAAACCCGCTGAAGATCGCACAGCTCGATGCTGGCACCCACGGCAGCTTCTCGGATGCGGCCTACCTGCTCATCGGTGAGGCCTGCTTCCTGAGAAAGAAGGATGCGACCGACAGGCAGGCTGTGCATCATTCGATCATCTCCCCGTCCAGCCGTACCCAACGCCCTTCAGCGTGGCTCCGAAGGACGGCCTCCACCATCAGCATCGTCTCGTGCCCGTCTGCAAACGAGGCAAACGGAGGCCTATCGGTACGCGGGTCGCCACCAGCCGCTATGAAGTCGTAGACATCCTTGATATTGGTGAGCAGCGCATCAGCCCAGCCTTCGGGATGCCCGGCGGGCAGACGAGTAGCGGCCCTTACCGCGGGATCCATCAGATTTGGATCTCGCAGCCGGATCTCGTTCGCGGCATCTCTGTGCCCTACCCACAGATATTCCGGAGTCTCACCATCCCAGGACACCGACGCCTCCGTACCCGCCACCTCCATCAGCAGCCGGTTCTTTCGACCGGGGCTGACCTGAGACACCACAAAGGAGGCGAGGGCTCCTCCGGTCAGGCGTAGCACCACAGAGGCGGCATCCTCGGTCCGCACCTGAACCGTGTCGGCCGTGCCGCCCCCCGCGCTACGGATATCGGAACCAGCGAACGTCTGGGTACCCTGTGGCGCAAGGCGCTCACGGAGGGGATGTACTGTCCGCAGTTCAGCGAAGACCCCTTCCGCTCGGAGCCCAGTGATGTACCTCAGAAGATCGTACCAGTGGGATCCAATATCAGCGACCGCCCTCGAAGGCCCTCCCAAGTCGGGGTCTATCCGCCAGTTATAGTCCGAGGGTAGAAGGAGCCAATCCTGAAAGTACCCACCATGGGCCAACGTTACCCGGCCAAGGCGCCCCGATTGCACCATGCTTCTGGCCTCGCGTACCTGAGGGTAGGCTCGATGGTTGAAATTCACGGCCGAGACAACAGGCAGATCGCGGGCGAGACGAACCAGCGCGGATGACTGTTCGGAATTCACGGCCAGCGGCTTCTCCGAGAGCAGGTGCTTGCCGCACTCCAGCACAGCCCTATTGATCTCAAAATGGAGCCAATTGGGCGTGCAGTCATGGACTACCTGCACATCTCGATCGGCCAACAAGTCGCGATAGTCACCGTAGGCTCGCGGTATCCCCAGAGCAGCAGCACGGGTCTGGGTTTCGGCATCTCCCTCCCCGGCCAGGGCCACAATATCGACATATCCCAGTCTCCGGAGAGCATCTACATGTAGAGCGCTGATGAAGCCCGCCCCGATGATACCTGCTCTGATACGTGCCATCCACCGTCCTCCTGAGGCCTGCAATTGCGGCCCAAATTGTAGCTAAGGCGCCCACGCTAGACCCACCATGCCTCGGTTGCAGGTTCGCATAACATACACGCCTTGAGGAAGGCAACCGCCTTGTGTAAGCCTTCCCCTATGGAGGCCAGGGCATCCTCATGCTCTATGCTGAGCACTCCGTCGTAGCCCACCAGCCTGAGAGCGCTGATGATCTCCCGCCACTGCAACTCGCCATGCCCATAGCCTATCGTACGGAACAGCCAGGACCGGTTCGCCAGGTCGGAGAGGGGCAGCGGGTCCAGCACCCCATTCACCGCGACATTCTGCGGATCGAGCGCCGTATCCTTCGCATGGAAGTGGAACATGGCGCCGGCCTTGCCCAGCGCCTTGATCGCCGCCACTGGATCTATGCCCTGCCAGAAGAGATGGCTCGGATCGAAGTTGGCCCCGATTTCCTCGCCCACCGCCTCACGCAGCTTCAACAACGTTCGCGGATTGTACACGACGAAGCCGGGGTGCATCTCAAAGGCGATCTTTCGCACCCCGTGCTGTCTGGCAAAGCTGACCGCTTCGCGCCAGTAGGGGATCACTTTCTCCCGCCATTGCCACTCAATCAGTTCCTGGTAGTCGGGCGGCCAGGGAGATACCACCCAGTTGGGATACCTGCCTCCCTCGCCATCCCCTGGGCAACCCGAGAACACCACCACGCAATCTACGCCTATCTTGGACGCCAGCTCCACCGTGCGCTCAAAAGTCTCGTGGCTCCGTTTGGCCACCTCGTGCTGGGGATGTAGCGGGTTTCCCTGGCAGCTCAAGGCGCTGATGATCAGATGGCGGTCGGTTACGGCCTTCGTAAACGCCCTACACTTGGACTCATCCACCAGCAGCGCCGATGGGTCGCAGTGGGCATTACCTGGATAGTTGCCCGTTCCGATCTCCACTGCCTCCAGACCTTCCGCCACAACCCGATCCAGCATATCCTCGAAGCTTAGCGCCTGGAATAAGGGATCGAAGACACCTAGCTTCATCAGTAGTCCTCCTCCGCAAGCGAGGGGTTTCCCGACCTACGAACGCCGGGTCACCCCCCGCGAGCCGCAGCCTCAGTCGCAGCCGTGATCAGCTATCACCCTCTCCAGATACTCGCGAGCCTGCTTCAGATA
>DAHXJB010000190.1:0-5970 GCA_027372455.1 Chloroflexota bacterium
GTTTGCCGCCGCGGCTGATCGGGATCAAACGGGGCGAGATGATCTACTCCCTGAACCTCATCCCCCTTGGCGCGTTCGTCAAGATGGCAGGGGAGGATGGCGGCGACGCCGCGGAGGAGGGCAGTTTCGCGAGCAAGGGGAAACTGGCTCGCTCTGCTGTGTTGTTCGCCGGTCCCGCCATGAACTTCCTGGCCGCGGCCCTGCTGTTTGCCGGGGCCTACGTGATCGGCTGGCCGACGCCAACCTCCATGGACGTTTACATCTACAAGGTGAGTCCGGGTTCGCCGGCCGCGGCGGCCGGGCTGCAGAACGGTGACCGCATCGTGGCCATAGACGGTCGTCAGTTGAAGACGGCCGGCGAGTTCGTGACCGCGACGCGAGCCAAACTGGGCCAGCCCGTCGTGGTGACGATAGAGCGTCAGGGCACGAACATCCAGAAGACGATGGTCCCGCGAACCAGTTGGCCTGAAGGCGATGGTCCCCTTGGGATTGGGCTTCAGGCGAAGGTAGTGCAGGTACAACCCGTATCGTACCCGGTCCCCCAGTCGATAGCCCAGGGCTTCGGCCAGGCCTGGCAGACGGTAACAATGACCCTATCGGTACCTATAATGGTTCTCCAGGGCGCACTCCCGGCCGACGTTGCCCGACCCATCGGCCCCGTCGGGATCTTTCAGGTTACCACTCAGGCAGCGGATCAAGCTGCCGACAATGGATGGTGGTTCCCTTTGATCAGCATCACCGCCATGATCAGCGCCGGGTTGTCGATCGCGAACCTGCTCCCGTTCCCAGCACTCGATGGGGGGCGGCTGCTGTTGATCGGGGTTGAGGCGGTACGAGGCAAGCGGATTGCACCCGAGAGAGAGGGGGCTTTCCACTTCGTTGGCCTGATGGTGCTGATTGCCCTGATGGTGGTCATCTCCTACTATGACGTCGTCTCTCCCCTACCGAAGATCAACTGGGGACCCTGACGAGCGTACTGCAGGTCGCTTCCTGGCCCGCCGCGGCGCATGGTTGTGGTGAATTCGGGCTGCAATTCAGGCCAGATTCTGCTATATTTTAACTTGTGAACTCGAATGGCTCCCGAGGGCGGCTAGTCGGAGTGCAGATCGAAGCTTCGGCTGGCCGTCGGCATGGGAGCGGCAACTCCAAGAGGAAAGGGTGATTTGCCTTGCCTGTCTACGTGTATCGTTGCGAGGCCTGCGGCGCCGAAGTGGAGAAGCGACAATCGTTCCACGACGCTCCGCTCACCGAATGTGAGCTGTGCCACGGCCGGCTGCGAAAGGTTCTCCAGTCCACTCCTATCGTGTTCAAGGGATCGGGCTTCTATGCGACTGACCATAGATCTCCCTCGGGCATGACTGGGAACGGCTCCGGCAGCAAGGAGGAAAACGGGAAAGAAGGAAACGGGAAGGCCGAGAGCAAGGCCGCCGAGCCGTCCTCTTCCTCCGCGGCCTCCAAGGATTCCGGAAGCAAGAAAACCGCCACGGCTACCACAGACTAACCGACCTGCTATTGGGATGAGAGCTGTCCTCCAGAGAGTCTCCAAGGCGGAAGTCAGGGTTGACGGGATAAGTGTCGGTAGAATCGGGTACGGCTGGTTGCTGCTGCTTGGTATCGGCCATGGTGACACTGAGGAGATTGCCCGCAAGCTCGCCGGCAAAGTGGTGAGATTACGGATGTTCTCCGATGCCGAGGGGAAATTCAACCTGTCTGCCCTCGACATATCCGCTGAGTTGCTGGTGGTCTCTCAGTTCACCCTCTACGCCGATACCAGCCGCGGACGCCGTCCCAGCTTCGTGGATGCCGCCGCCCCCACCTTCGCCGCCGAATTGGTGGATCGTTTCGTCGACATCGTGCGGGGGTACGGTCTTCGGGTAGAAACCGGACGTTTTGGAGCTCATATGGAGGTGAGTCTCACGAACGATGGTCCGGTCACCGTGATCCTGGAGATCCAGTAGAGAGCGGCCCAGCAGCCGATGTCTCGAGCCGCCCGCGAAGGGACCATGGTCCGGCAGCCTCCACGACAGCTGTGACTAGCTCTCCCCTCAGGTTGAGATCGCTCTCCAAGAAGAGCAGCTTGTTCGAGCGGGTGCGACCTCGCCACTTGCCTTTCTGTCTCCCCTCAACCAACAGCTCCACCTCCTGGCCGATCAACCGGTTATTCTTGCGGGTGGAGAGCGCGGTCTGAAGCTCCTCGATCTGATGGAGGCGGCGGAGCTTCTCCGGGGCTGGAACGTCGTCCACCATCTTTCGCGCCGCCGCCGTGCCCGGCCTTGGAGAGTAGGCTGCCACATGCACTACGTCGAATTCAACTTGTCGAAGAACGTCGAGCGTGTGCTCGAACTGCTCGACGGTCTCGCCCGGGAACCCAACGATTACGTCGGTGGACAGGGCGATGTCGGGGATTGTGGCGCGAATCCGCGCAACCAGATCCGTGTACTGGCTTACCGTGTAGCGGCGAGCCATGCGACGGAGTATCTCGTCGTCCCCAGCCTGGATGGGAAGGTTCAGCTCCTCACACAGCCGCGGGACATCGGCGATGGCCTCGATGAGATCCGGCGTGAAATCGTTGGGATGCGACGTGAGGAAGCGGAGCCTGGCCAGCCCCGGCAGCGCAGCTACCTCCCTCAGCAACGACGCGAGGCCTCGCGGCGGGTCTAGGTCTCTGCCCCACGCGTCGACCGTCTGCCCGAGAAGCACTATCTCCTTGGCACCACGCGCGAGCAGGCTGGATACCTCTTCCAGTATCTCCTGCTCCGGCCTGCTCCGTTGTTGGCCCCGACGATATGGGACGATGCAATACGAACAGAACTTGTCGCAGCCACGAATCACGGTGACTCCAACCGAAACGGGGACGCGCGGACCGTGGCTCCTGGACGTCGGAGCACAGGCATCCCGATTGGCAGTCGAGCCGAGGATCAGCCTCGGCAAGCTCTCCATCTCCGTCGGCGCGACGAAGAGATCCACAAATGGGTAGCGTTCCCTCAGCTCGGCCTGGTCGACTCCAGCCATGCAACCGGTGACACAGAGCATCAGATCTGGATGCCGGGCCTTGAGCGACTTCAGGTGGCCCAGCTGTCCGTGGACGCGATCCTCAGCGCTCTGGCGAACGCTGCAGGTGTAAAGGATAGCAACGCCGGCATCCTCGAAGTTCTCCGCGGCCGACATGCCCGCGCTGTCCAGAACGTCGGCTAGGCGGCGCGCGTCAGAGCCATTCATCTGGCAGCCGCTGACCCACAGGTGGTACCGATTCGACAAGAATCAACCTCCGATTCCCACGCCGAGAAAGAATTGACGGTTTCGACTGTGTATAACTGCGTAATCCATTATAGACGGTGCCAGGGCAGGGTGCCAAACACGGACGGCAGAGGCGAAAGGTGAGCCAGGGGGAGGACGAGTGGTCGCTGGTCAGGCCTCGAGTCCGGTTGCAGGACGTTTGGATGGGGATCGAGGCGAGAAGATGGCTAAACCGAATGCAGTTTGGGGGCACCCGCTCAAGAGGGCACCCCCAAACTGTTGAAGGCTAGAGGGCAGCGATCCTGCGCTGCAAGGCATCGTGAAGACGGGCGACCACCGGACCCGGCCGGCCGCTGCCGATCGTCTTGCCGTCCACTTCAACGATCGGAACCAACTCGGCCACGGTACCTGTGAAGAAAAGCTCCTCAGCACCGTACAGCTTAGGCTGGGGGATTGGGCTCTCCGCGTGAGGTAGACCAAGCTCTCTTGCGAGATCCAGGACCACTGCCCGAGTGATCCCATGCAGGATATAGTTAGAGGCAGGGGCAGTGGTGAGAACCCCGTCGAGCAGGGCGAACAGGTTGGAGGAGCTGCCCTCCATGGCGAAGCCATCTCTCACGAAGATGGCGTCATCGCATCCCGCGTTCACCGCTCGCCTCTTGGCAGCGGTGTTGGGCAGAAGCATGGTGGTCTTGACATAACACTTTGCCCAGCGCTCGTCCGAAACGGTGATGGCCTTGACGCCATTCCGCCGAATCTCCTCTGATGGGGATGAGGCCGGGCTGACGATCGCCAACGAGGTAGGGGTGAGGCCCTCCGGCCGCAGGTGCGCTCGAGGTGCCGCCCCCGGCGTGACCTGTAGGTATATTGCGGCCTCCTGGAGGCCACCGCGTCTGAGCAACTCCAGGATGCCGGACTCAAACTCGTCCAAGAGTGAGCCAACCTCAAGCTCGACAGCGGCAGCGCTGTGTCTGAGCCGCTGCATATGCCGCCCCATTTCGAAGGGCTTGCCGTGGTAGACGCGAATCACCTCGTACACGCCCTCGCCGAATTGGAACCCCCTGTCGTCGATCTGAACCGCAGCCTGCTCATAGGGAACAAAGCGGCCGTTGATTAAGACTTCCTTCGCCACGTACCATCCTCCTTCCAGGTTCAGTCTTCCCTACACCGTCACCAATGTTGGTCTGCATCTTGCCCTCCAATAGCTGGGCCACAAACAGGTACAAGAAGCATGACCGAACGCACGCCAATAATGGTCGTCGAGGACGAGCCCGCGATCCGTCAACTCATGGCTGAGATCCTCCGCGAGGCTGGCCACGAGGTGGTCGAGTGCAGCAGCGGGGAGGATGCCCTGTCTCGTCTGGACTCCGTACTTCCATCGGTAATCACTCTCGATCTGGCCATGCCCTCCATGGACGGGATCGAGTTCCTCCGCGTCCTGCGACAACGCCCGAACGGCCGCAACGTCGCGGTCGTGGTTGTGACGGCCGCACCAGAATTCCTGTGCCAAGAGCTGTGGGAGGAAGGCCACTGGATCCTGGCGAAACCCTTCCACATGGATCAACTGCTGGAAATCGTGAACCTAGCACTCGGTCGCAAGGGAACCCCGGCATAGAATCTCCCCTCACTCAGCCGAACCACCAAGCGCATCGCTCCACAAGTAGGGCGGGGTCTTGTGCCCCGCCGACCAGCCCCGGACGTGCGACCACCGGCGGGGGATGCATCACACGAGCCAGCACGGCGTCACGCCGGAGTGGTTCACAGAAAACGGCGAGATAGAGATGCCATCATGCCCACCCTACGGATGCGACTCAAGGAACCGCGCACCTAGCAGCTTTCGCTTTGCCGAAGGGGCAGCTGCTCTTCCAGGCTGGATTTCCGAAGTCCTTCCAGCATGGCTTCGTGGAGGGGACCGTTCGTAGCCACCAAGTCACCAGCGCTGATATCTACTTCACGTCCGTCAAAGCCGGTGACTCTGCCACCGGCTTCCCGTACCACCAGAGTAGCGGCAGCCATGTCCCACGGGTAGAGTCCATCCTCGTAGAACGCATCGAATCGACCGCACGCCACGTAGCAAATGTCCAGGGCCGCGGATCCATCGCGTCTCATCCCCTGCGCCTCCCGAACGAAATAGTCCCAGCGTCGGAGGATAGCCGGAAACCGGCTGCGATCGTAGGGAAAGCCCGTGCAGACGAGAGCTCGCAGCAGGGTATCCACCGATGAGACTGACAGTGGGCGGCCGTTCAGCGTGGCCCCTTCGCCGAGACGGGCAACGAACAGTTCATCGAGGACGGGATCATGGACCACACCCAGAAGCATCTCCCCCTCGCGTTCGAGCCCAATCGACACGGCAAAGTGAGGGTAACCGTGCGCGTAGTTGGTGGTGCCATCCAGCGGGTCGATGATCCACCGGTAGCGCTCTGACCCGCCGCCAGTGGAGCCTTCCTCCGCCAGTATCCGGTGATCAGGGAAGTGGGAGCGCAGAATCGACACGATGGTCTCTTCGGAAAGGCGGTCGGCGTCGGTGACTAGGTTGATCTCGCCCTTGAACTGGATCTGGCGAGCACTGCTCAATCGTTCAAGCAGAACAGCCCCGGCAGTTCGGGCGGCTGTGACGGCACTCTTCTCCAGGAGATCGAGAGGCGGATCGGAATAGTCTTTCATGAGCAGCCGGATTATAACATGTCCAAAATGGGCGCGCACGGACGCCGTCTCGACCAGGCACGTCTTTGT
>DAHXJB010000192.1:0-2570 GCA_027372455.1 Chloroflexota bacterium
TCGATCAGGCTCTGCTGGAAGTAGGCCGCCACGATCAACGCCCCGCCAAGGGAGAGGTGCACCCAGCGAAAACGCTCCAGATGCTCCCAGGTGAAATACCAGGGGAGCAGGTAGAGGATGGTCAGGGCGAACGTAATACCCTCAAGGAAGAGGGCCCAGAAGCTCGTACGCAGGATGGTGTACCAGAAAGTGGGAAAGAAGATCGTGGCGAAGAACATCACCATGAAGGCGAGCACCGCGCCGGTGCTGTAGACCAAGGCGGCCGTCTTGCCCAGGCCCCGCGCCACCCGCATCAGATTGTCGCCCCCGAACACCAGGGCGAAGAACTCGCAGGCCACGGCGATCGTGAAGATGCCGATGAGAAAGGCGGCGAACTGGACGTGGGTGAGGAAGAGGAGAGCAATGACGAAACGGCGGGCCAGCTCCGGGACCGCGGTTGGTTCCACTGCTTACCTCCTTGCTACCGAGATGGCTGGCGCCGGGGCCTAGCCGGGAGAACCGACGAAGTCGTAATTGAAGACCCGCGAGGCGCCTAACAGGGCCAGGACCAGGATCGAGAGAATGACAACCGCCATGAACATCACCGCTAGGGGCCGTGACTGGGGCTTCAGGGCCGGGTTGCGATCCAACCAGGGCAGCAAATAGAAGACGACCACCATCACAGTGGGCACCCCGATCACCGCGAAGGGGATCAGCCAGGCCCCGGGGAACAGCAGCAGTAGCTGGTCGAGGAACAGCCAGAACCACATCGATGAGGGCGCGTACGTAGTGGTCGAAGGGTCGATAGGCTCCTCGATCGGCACCCGGAAGGTCAGGGCGATGAGAAACACGACGAGAAAGATGGCGCCGGTGACCACGGCCTCTTTGAACATGTGGTGGGGGAAGAACCAGGTGGTGCGCCAGGGCAGATTCACCTTGCGACTTTCCGGACTCAGCACCTCGCGGCGGACCTTTGCCTGCGAGGCCAGTTCGTCCTCGTCGGGCGGCTCAGCCTCTGCCGGCTCCGGTTCGTAGTTGACCCAGGAGCCAAACTGCCCTTGAATCACGACCAGGGCGACATGAACGGTGGCCAGCACCACCAGGCCCACCGGCAGCAGCCAGACGTGAAAGGTGAAGGTCCGAGTAAGCGTGAGCGAGCTGATGGTCTCGCCGCCCCGCCAGAGAGCCGCCAATCCCGGGCCGATGATGGGGGTCCAACCCGCGATGGTCGTCCCGACCACGGCGTCGAAGTAGCCGCCTTGGTCCCAGCGCAGAATGCCACCGGTGAAGGCAGTCGCTACCATCAGGATGAGCAGGGTGACACCCAAGACCCAGGTCAGCTCTCGCGGCGCCTTGTAGGCCGCCGAGAAGAAGGTACGGGCCATGTGAGCCCCGATCAGAAGAACCAGCGCCACCATGTTCCAGTAATGGAGTCCCCGCACCAGCCAGCCCAGGTAGACCTCGTTTTGAATGTAGGACACGGACTCCCGGGCGTGGTCCCAGGAGGGCACGTAGAAGAACATCAAGAAGATGCCGGTCGCGATCTGAATGAAGACGAGGACGAAAAGTGCCGCTCCCAGGGTGTACCACCAGCCACCGCGCTCTGGCACGGGGTCGCTGAGAAGCCGGTTCAGGGTCCGCCGCCAGGGCAGACGACGGTCCAGGCCATCGACCAGTGGCGCGAAGAGCCTGTACAACACGGTTCGTACCTCCTAGGTCGAAACGCCCCGGCGGACGATGCGGTTGGCGACGTACAGATCGCTGCCCTGCACCCGGGTGGGCAGGAGCGGCAGGTCCGCGGCGGGCGGGCCGCCCATTAGCTGACCCCAGCGGTCGTACATCCCCCCGTGACAGGGACAAAGGATCTGCTGGCGCCAGGCCAGCCAGCGCACGGAGCAGCCCATGAGCGTGCAGGTGTTGGAGATGGCCAGGATTTCCTCGCCGCGCCGAATGACGAACACTCCCGTGATGATCCGGTAACCGGCTGCTCTATCCTCCGGCTGGAAAGCCACGCGGAACTCCTTCGGTTCTGCATCCACGACCTCGTCCAGGGCGCAGAGCCTGACCCACTCCTCCGGCAGACGTTTGGTGACGGCCTCAAAGAAGTAACCAATGAGCGGCACGGCCACGGCCAGGGTCACCGCGCCCCCGATACCCGTGATGGCCATTTCGCGCAGGAAGCGCCGGCGTCCCGATGGCCGCACGTAAGCACCTTCCGAGCGCATCATTGCTGACCCCAGAAGAAGGCTTGATAGACGAAGGTGACGAAGAGCAGCAAGAAGAGCAGCCCCGTATTGATCACAACGCCGATCAATATCAGCGCCGAACGTCGATGCTCGTGCCAGACTTTCCCAAGCTGGGAGAGCACCACGCCCAACGGCAACAGGCCGAGGAAGAAGAGAAACCCACCTAGAACCACCACGAAGACAACCGCCGGCTCGTTCTTCATAGCGCTGCTCCTCAGGGTCTCACCAACTCCTGCGCCTGTTCGGGTGGCATCTTCTGATAGATCAGCCAGTCCCCCCGGGCGCTTTCGCGGATGATACCCATCGTCACGAATATAGCGACGGCCGCCAGGCCCAGGGCCACGA
>DAHXJB010000202.1:0-3522 GCA_027372455.1 Chloroflexota bacterium
GCGTACTGGTGCGCCTCGGCAGGATCGTTGGCCAGCTTGATCCCACCGGCCTTCCCCCGTCCGCCCACGTGGACCTGGGCTTTCACCACCACCCGACCCAACCGCTCGGCAACCTTAGCCGCCGCGTCGGGATCCTGCACCACCTCTCCCCGAGGAATCGGGATCCCTCCCTGGGCAAATACCTTCTTCGCCTGGAACTCATACAGCTTCAAGTCGACTCCTCCATCAAGAGTCTCCGCTACCCATAAGACGCGAAGCGCTGAGTGCTCGGTCCGAGCGTTGAGACGACCTGACCGGCTTCAGCACCCAGCACTATGTTACTACACTATGACTTATGGGCAAGATTGTGCAAGTAGATCCTCGGCGGCCTCGAAGCCCACCCGAAGAGCACGCTGATTGATCTCCTCCGTCCCCTTGGGCACGCGGTCCAGGACCGCCTTGGTAAGCGCCTCACGTGACACTACCCCGGTCAGAGTCGTCAACGCCCCTATGGCCACAATATTGGCCACTATGCCGCGCCCTACCTTTTCCCTCGCGAGCCATGTGATGGGAAGCTGGTACACCCTCCCCTGAACTGCCGGCGGGTCGGTAACCAGGCTGCTATCAAAGATCGCCGTGCCTCCCGGCTTCAAGAAGGGCGCGTACTTGCTGGCGGAAAGCTGATTGAAAGCAAACAGTATGTCCGGGTACTCAACCTCGGGGTAGTCGATCTCATCATCGCTGATGATGACATCGGAACGGGAGGCGCCCCCTCTGGACTCGGGCCCGTACGACTGGCTCGATACTACCTGGCGACCCTCGTAGATCCCGGCAGCCTCTGCCAGGATAAGCCCCATCAGCACCAGTCCTTGCCCCCCGGACCCACCCATCGAAACCTCGACGCTCTTAGACATGCTCACCTGCCTTCCAGGAGGCCTTAAGCCGTACCTGGCTGTACAGCTTCTCGTACGCGGGACGCTCACTCTCGTACAGCACCCCCGTCAGCAATTTCCCATCCGCATCCTCAGCTTTCTGCTGAGCCGTCCGCACCGGAACCGTGATCTCCTTCTGCCGCATCAGCATCTGCACCGGACCGCCCTGCCGATTCATTCGGCCGAAGTAGATGGGACACTGCGACACCGCCTCCACGAAAGAGAAACCGGTGTGCTGGAGAGCCGCCGCCAGTGTGTTGACTAGCTCGGGCATCCTGATCGGTGCGACACGGCCAACAAAGGTAGCCCCAGCAGCTTGAGCCACACCACACAGGTCGAAGCCCGGCTCGGCATCGCCGTACGGGGCTGTGGTGGCCATTGCTTCAACCGGGGTAGTGGGTGAGTATTGCCCGCCGGTCATGCCATAGATCTGATTGTTGATCACCAGCGCGGTGACGTCGATGTTGCGCCGCGCGGCATGGATGAAGTGGTTGCCCCCAATGGCGGCGCAATCGCCGTCCCCCATGATCACTATCACGTTCATCCCCGGCTTCGCCAGCTTGATCCCAGTCGCAAAAGCCAAAGCCCGGCCGTGGATGGTGTGCATGGTGTCGAAGTTCAAGTAGCCGGTCGCCCGACTGGAGCAGCCAATGCCGGAGACTATGACTGTACGATCCTGGTCCAGCCCAACCTTGTCGATAGCCCGAATGGTGCCGTTGACTATCTGACCAATCCCGCAGCCCGGGCACCAGATGTGCGGCAATCGGTTGACCCTCAGGTACCTGGATATCAGCGCGCTAGGCATGCTCCATCACCCCCTCGATCCCATGAAGCAGCTGGCCGGGCGTGATGAGCGCCCCATCGTGACGATTCATCTGGGCGATCTCCACCCCGTTACGAGTGACTCGCCGAACCTCACCCGCCACGTCGCCCAGATTCATCTCCGCAACCAGCAGCCGAGGAGTCCTCTCCGCCACCGCCTCGATCACATGCTCCGGGAATGGCCACAGGGTTATCAGCCTGACCAGCCCTGCTTTGATCCCACGGGCTCGGGCCATCTTCACGGCCGCTCTGGCAGAACGGCCGACACAACCGTAGGAGATCACAGCGATCTCTGCATCCTCCATGAACAGATACTCCACGGAGGTAATCTCTTCACGGTGATCTTCCACCTTGGACACCAATCTCTCGGTGGTCTCCTGTAGCTTCACGGGGCTTGTGCTGGGGAAGCCGGTTTCATCGTGGAAGAGGCCGGTAATGTGGTAGTGGTAGCCGGTGCCAAAATCCGGAACTGCCGGAACCCCATCCAAATCCGGCTCGAAGGGGTTCACGCTGCCCGGAGATCCTATCGGCCGCCGCCGATTCACCACCTCGATCTCCTCGGGCTGAGGAAGGGTCACCACTTCCCTCAGGTGGCCCACCACAGCGTCGGCGAGTATCACCACAGGGGTGCGGTACCTCTCAGAAAGGTTGAACGCCTGGATTGTCACGTCAAAGCATTCTTTCACCGAGGAGGGCGACAGGGCGATAATCGAGTGGGGGCCGTGGGTGCCGTACCGGGCCTGCATCACGTCGCCCTGTGCCGGGGCGGTCGCGTAGCCGCTGCTGGGGCCCATCCGCTGAACATTCACGATCACGCAGGGAGTCTCAGCCATCACTGCGAAACCGATGCCCTCCTGCATCAGGGAGAAGCCAGGGCCACTGGTGGCGGTCATGGCCTTCACCCCCGCGATCGAGGCCCCGATGACTGAAGATATGCTGGCTATCTCATCCTCCATCTGGATGAAGGTGCCACCGACCTGGGGCAAGCGCCGAGCAAGGGTCTCGGCGATCTCTGAAGAAGGGCTAATTGGATAGCCCCCGAAGAACCTCATGCCCGCCGCTAGAGCGCCCTCGGCAATGGCCTCATTGCCCTGCAGCAAGATCGGCTTAGATCGCTCGTCGGTCATCTATTCTTGAACACCTCGATAGCGAAGTCCGGGCACATCATCTCGCAGAGGCCGCAACCGGTGCACTTCTCAGGAAAGGAAAGGCTTGGGGTGCCGACCTCGTCGGCGCTGAGGGCCTTGGGGGGGCAAAAGGCCACGCAGATGGAACAGGATTTACACCACTGGAGATCGATCTCGATCCAATTCCCACGTCTCGCGATCTGTTCAGAAGGAGGGTCAGTCTCGATCATCAGCGCTCCTTTCTCTACCATCCGGAACACGGACGGCCACTCTCTAGCCTAGCATGCTAGCATCCGTCCAAATGTGGGTCAAGCAGCGACAGCGCAGTTGTTATTCAGCTGCAACACGAAACGAGCCCATCTGTAGGAGCCGGCTCCTACGACTCCTGAAGCCAGCGCACGACATCCTTGGCCCAGTAGGTTATCAGGATATCGGCGCCCGCCCGCTTGATCGCGGTCAGGACCTCCAGGGCCGTCCGTTTCTCCTCCAGCCACCCCATCCGAGCAGCCGCCTTCACCATGGAGTACTCGCCGCTGACGTTGTAGGCAGCTACCGGCAGATTCACCTCGTCCTTCACTCGAGCCAGAACGTCCAGATAGGCAAGGGCGGGCTTCACCATCACGATGTCGGCGCCCTCCTGGATGTCCAGCTGCACCTCTCGA
>DAHXJB010000223.1:0-5877 GCA_027372455.1 Chloroflexota bacterium
AAATATGTCCAAGCACCCGAAGTAACCGTCCCGAAGCTGGCAAGCGCAGGGGGATGTGGCGCTCGGCATCGCCCCCGGGCTGAAGGGTGCATCCGGCAAGTTCACCGCACCTTTGCCCGCCGCTAAAGCAGCGGGCTGAGAAAACGAAGCCCGCTGACGCGGCCTGGGAGGCTGTAGGAGCGAGCTCCTGCTCGCGATCCGAGTCGCCGGCAGGAGCCGGCTCCTACTGCGTCTTTTCAGCCCGAGGCTTGTAGTAACGACTTTAGTCGTTCGTCCTGTTGCGGCGAGGGGACAAAGGACTGAAGTCCTTACTACCGGGCCCTTCTCCTGCTGGACCGGACCTATTAGCAAATTGCGTCGAACCTGATGGACGGACCACTAAGGATTGAAGCGGATGTCGTAGGCGAATTGCTGTGCGGGTCAAATCGCCACTACGAATTAGAGCTCACTTCTTCTTGGGGCCCTTGTTCTTCATCGGCTCTTTCGCCTGCTTTGGCTTGTCCTTGCCAGACTTCTTTCCTGCCATGGTCACCGGACTCCTTTCTATACTGATTTGTCGTGCTGAAGGATCGATGCGAGTTGGCTTACTCGTTAGGGCTGTGCACCAGGGCCACAGGTAGCACCTGATCCATGTGGTCGACGGGGACAAATCGGAGTTGGCGTCGGACCACGGTTGGCACCCCGGTCAAGTCCTTCACGTTCTTTTTGGGGAGAATGAAGGTGGTGATCCCGGCTCGATGGGCGGCCAGCACCTTCTCCCGAACGCCTCCCACCGGGAGGACCCGACCGCGGAGGGTGATCTCTCCAGTCATCGCAACGTCTTTGCGGGTGGCTTGCCTCGTGAGGGCCGAAATAAGCGCCGTGGCGATTGTGATCCCTGCCGAGGGGCCGTCCTTGGGAATCCCCCCCGCCGGGACATGAACGTGAATGTCCATCTGCTCGTAGAAGCCGTCACGGACGCCGAGGTTCTTGGACCGGGATCGTGAGTAGGTGAGGGCGGCTTGGGCCGATTCCTTCATCACGTCGCCCAACTGCCCTGTCAGCACCAGCTTTCCTTGTCCGTCCATGAGCGCCACCTCGATGGCCATGATGTCACCACCGTTTGGCGACCAGTACACCGCGGTGGCGACACCGACCTCATCTCGCTCTTCGGCTGCCCCGTAATGGTACTTCTCCAGTCCCAGGAAGCGCGTGACCGCCCTCTCGGTGACCACGGAGGGAACGGCCCTGCCTTCGGCAGCACGTCTGGTGATCTTTCGGCAGATCGATCCGATCTCGCGCTCTAGATTCCTCACTCCCGCCTCATGCGTGTACTGCCGAACGATCCTCTCAAGGGCCTCGGTGGTGAAACGGATCCGCTCGCTCCCCATCCCGTGTTCCAGCAGCTGCTTGGGGACTAGAAACTGCCTGGCGATCTGGAGCTTTTCGTCCTCGATGTATCCCGGAAGCTCGATCACCTCCATGCGATCCCGAAGGGCCGGAGGTACGGGGTCCAGGGTGTTGGCCGTCGTTATGAACATGACATGGGAAAGATCGTAGGGCACGTCCAGGTAATGGTCGGAAAACGCCCGATTCTGTTCAGGATCCAGCACCTCCAGCAACGCCGCCGATGGATCCCCCCGGAAGTCGGCTCCGATCTTGTCGATTTCGTCTAACATGAAGACCGGATTGGCCACCCCCGCGGTTCTCATGGTCTGCACGATCCTGCCGGGCAAGGCACCCACGTAGGTGCGGCGATGCCCCCTGATCTCGGCCTCGTCGCGAATCCCGCCGAGGGAGATCCTCACGAACTTTCGGCCGAGAGCTTGAGCTATGGACTGTCCCAGGCTGGTCTTGCCCACGCCGGGTGGACCTACGAAGCAGAGCACTGGACTGCGCATCGCCTGGGCGGCCATCTTGCGTACCGCCATGTATTCCAGGATTCTCTCTTTCACCTGGGCCAGTCCATAGTGATTGCTGTTCAGCACTTCGGCGGCCACTGTCAGATCCAGGTGATCCTCCGTCTGAACTGTCCAGGGAAGGCTGACCAGCCAATCGACGTAGCCTCGAATGACCGCCACCTCGGGTGACGCCGAGGGCATGCTGCCGAGTCTCTCCAGTTCGGTATCGGCCTTCTTGGCTACCTCCGCGGGCATCCCGCAGGCTTCCGCCTTGTCTCGCAACTCGACGATGTCGCGGGTGAAGACGTCGATATCACCCAGTTCCCTCTGTATGGCCTTGATCTGCTCGCGGAGAAAGTACTCTCGCTGAGACTTGTCCACCTCATTCTGGACCTGGGAGTGGATCTTGTTCTCCAGCTCCAGAACATCCAACTCTTTGGCGAGATGGATGCTCACCTTCTGTAGGCGGGCCACGGGGTCCAGGATCTCCAAGAGCTCCTGCCGGTCTAGCAGCGGCAGGTCGATTGTGGAGGCAACCAGGTCTGCCAGCCAGCCTGGTTCGTCCACGTTCATCGCCGCCACGTAGGCATCGTCCGGCAGGGTGTGGCTCAGTTTCACGCATTTCTCGAAGAGTACGAGGACCGCCCTCATGAGCGCTTCGATGGTGTATCCGCCTGGCTCGGGATCGATCACCTGCTCATCGAGGGGTGCGACCTGAGCCATGAGGTAGGGCTCTTCCAACACCAGATCCAGCAACTTCACCCGTCGCTGTCCCTGGACCAGCACACTTGTGGTGCCTTCGGGCATTTTGAGTATCCTGCCTATCACCGCCTCGGTGCCAACATCATATAGATCTTCGCGGCGTGGCCGCTGAATGTCGGCGTTCCTTTGAGACACGATGAGGACGGTTCGCTCCCTCATGGTGGCCTCTTCGATGGCACGCAAGGAGCGATCCCTATCCGCGAAGAGGGGACTCATCATATGAGGGAAGAGTACCGTGTCTCGAACAGGAAGGATCGGCAGCTCAGCCACCATTGGGGCTTCTGGTTTCCGAGTTCGCCTACGGGGCATTTAGTGGAACCTCACCAGCGTTCCTGATTGTGTCCAGCCGATGGTAGCACAGATTGGCGTACTCGCTCGCTGACAAGCATTATCCCATAGGGCCCCAACGGAATAAAGGGGTGGCATGGCTGTCGAGGGGGATCCGAAGCCTGACGAGGTAGCTGTCCGCTCGTTCGGAGGATCTCAGCTCGAGGCCTGCGATGGAGCGTCGGTTTCGGCCTTGTGCTGATGGCGAAGGGCCTCCATCTCGAATGGGTTGTCCCAGTACGGATCCTTGCCTCGCATTCGGGTCAGTGCCCCGGCGACCAGGTAAGCCGGCAGAAAGAGGGGACCCCACCGCTCTGCCTGTCGAACATGGATCAGTTCATGGGACAGAGTGCCTTCAGATGCCTGTGGAGTCATGATAATCAGGTGTCCCAGGGTTATGGCGCAGTAGCCGCGCTTCGTGAGAAACCAGTGCGCCAAACCTCGGTCGGTGTGGCAGAGAGCGACGGACCCACGGACGCGGGGTAGACAAACCGAGGCTGCGGCGGCAGCCAGCCCTACCACCGTGTTGGGACCCGCCCACAGGTAGCGGGACAGCGTCCTCAGCGAGTAGATGCCCCGGTGTGACATCGCGTGCGTCACCCTTCATCAGTTCTCGGTGAGCACATTTTCGCACCAGGCATGCCACCAGTGTCATGGGAGGTGTGGGCCATCCGAGCTGCCCTCCGCCCTACGATGTTTCCGGGAAGGCCTTCTTGAGCAGCTGGAGGAAGGCCGTTGCCGCCCGAGAGAGTCGCCTATCCCTGTGATGGACGTATCGAAACTCCCGAGTCAGCTTGATTTCCGGGCAGTTCACCGGCTTCAAGAGGCCGGCGGCAACTTCGAGGCCGATCGCGCGGACCGAGACCACGGATATGCCCAGGCCGGCGATAACGGCTTCCTTGACCGCAGCGGTGCTGCCCAGCTCCATCACCTGTTTCACTCGCAGGTTGAGTCTCTGCAGTTCCTCGTCCAGGATGTCGCGGGTCCCCGATCCGACCTCTCTCAGAACGAAGCGCTCTCCCTGAAGTTCGGACGCTGAGATGGACTCCCTGTCGCCGAGTGGGTTGTCTGCTGAGACCACTATCACCAGTTGGTCGGTGTCGAAGGGCTCGGAGTAGAGGGGCTCCTCGGCCACTGGCCGTTCGGTAACGCCCAGGTCCAACTGCTGATGCTCGAGAAGCCGCTGCTCCACCTGCTGGCTCGTGTTGTGGATTTCGAGACTGACCTCCACGCCGGGATACTTCCGCTTGAAGTTGCCCAGAAGCTGGGGGAGCAGGTAGGTGCCCGCGGTGGCGCTGGCCGCCAAGCGGAGGTGGCCGGCCTTCAGCCCCTTCAGCTGGTTCATCTCGACATCCAGGTCGTCCAGACGGTGGAAGATCTCCCTGCTGCAGCGGTACAGGATGTTTCCTGCTTCCGTGGGATAGATCCTCTTGCCGATCTGCTCGAAGAGTTCGAGGCCGAAATACTTCTCTAGTTCCTGTACCTGTCGGGATACCGCCGGCTGTGTCAGGTAGAGGGCCTCGGCAGCTCGGGTGAATCCCTTGCGTTCCACCACCTCGCAGAAGACCTTCAACTGATTCAAGTTCATGCCTAGCCTCCCAAGTGGGGGGGGTCGAAGGGACTGGGTGAAGACCGTTCATAACGCCGGCTCGGAGATCTGTTCCTCAATCATGCGCAGGAATTATACCAGAAGTCCACTGAACTCTAGGTCTCTTGACCGAAAGTCAACGCTCAGCGGTTCAGAGCGCCAGGTCCTCCACGAATTGCTCCATGAAGTCCGATCGTGCAGACAGCTCCACATGCTCGGCCGATCGAGCGATCTGGGTTGCCTCTTCTCGCTGGTCAGTGGAAAGCAGGGCCATAACGGCTCCCTGGCCGGCCGCGTTGCCCACGGCTGTGATCCTTTCGATGGGGAGCGGAGGGACCAACCCGATGTCCCTGGCGCTGACCGAGTTGACGAAGGAGCCGAAGGCGCCGGCCAACAGGATCTCGGAGATCTCCTCCTCCCCTATTCCGAACTCCTTCAGCAGGATGGAAATGCCGGCTCGGATGGCCCCCTTGGCCAACTGGAGCTCGCGAACGTCGGCTTGGGTTAGCACTACCGGCCTTCGTCCCCGCTTGGCAAGCACGAAACCATCGCCCTTGCCGTTTCCCAGAATCCGCTGAGCAAGACGCGATGGGAAGGCATCGTCGACCTTGTCCGGGGAGACGAGCCTGCCGGTGCCGTTGAGGACCTCGGCTCGCCGCATCTGGGCCACAGCGTCCAAGAGACCGGAGCCACAGACACCGATCGCGGCTCCGCCGCCGATCACCTGGACCTTCACTTCGCCCTGATCTATCCAGACACGCTCGATAGCCCCTCCGGTTGCTCGCATTCCGGATGAGATCCTGGCGCCCTCAAATGCGGGGCCAGCGGCGGTGGAGCAGGTAAGCAAGCGGTGGCGATTGCCCAGGACGATCTCGCCGTTGGTCCCCAAGTCGATGGCCAGTCGGATCTGATCCGACTTGTGCATGGCCGTTGCCAGGATCACCGCCACAGTGTCACTGCCCACGAATCCGGCGATGTTGGGAAGGGTGTACACAAGACCCGAGGGGTTGATAGCCAGTCCTAGCTCGGATGCACCGCAGGTGACAGGATCGGAGATGACCGGCTGGTAGGGAGCTGAGGAGAGGGAATCCGGATTGATCCCCAGGAAGAGGTGGTTCATGCAGGTGTTGCCCACCACAACCGCCTCGTGAATCTGCGCCCGATCTATTCCAGTTTTCTCAAGCAGGGTGTCCAGGGCCGAGTTGATGGTTGCCACGGCCGCCGACTGCAGCTGCTCGATTCCTCCCGGCTGTGTGGTGGCGTGGGTGATTCGTGAGATCACATCGGCGCCGTAGTTAGCCTGTCCGTTCAGGCGAGACT
>DAHXJB010000225.1:0-4483 GCA_027372455.1 Chloroflexota bacterium
AGCTATCATACCCCGGCTGGAACGCCTATTTGGATGGTCAGCGAACCCGAGTGTGGCGAGCCAACTACCTGTTCAGAGCCATCGAAGTTCCCCCTGGAGAGCACGAGGTTGAGTTCCGCTTCGAGCCGGACTCTCTGAAGCTGGGGCTCGCCCTCTCCCTACCTACCCTGGCGCTCCTCATGGCGACTGCCGTGTACCGTCTCAAAATCCGACAGCATCGGAAGGAGAAAGTCTAAGATGATAGACAAGGAGTTGCTGGAGATCCTGGCCTGCCCAGCCTGCAAGGCACCGGTCACCCAGGAAGGGGACTGGATAGTGTGCTCGGCCAAGGAAAGCTGCGGCAAGCGATATCCCATCCGCGACGGCATTCCGATCATGCTGATCGACGAGGCAGTCGATCCGAGAACCGGTAGGGAGTCCAGAGGGGCGTGAGCCCTTCTGGCGGGGTTTGGGGTGTCCCCAATCTTATGACCCTCACCCTGACCCTCTCCCAGAGGGAGAGGGAAGGAGACAGATAAGCATGAACAGTATCGGCGGCGGGCAAAACCTGCTCCTGAAGTTCAGGCGTCACAGGGCAGTGCTGCACCCGCGCACCATCAGCTTCCTCTTTCACTGGCTGCGTCGTAGCCCCAAGGTCCCGTATCCGCCACTGAAGCTCCACCTGGAGCCTACCAGCCACTGCAACCTGCGCTGCGTCATGTGCCCCCAGAGCATGGGCGCCACCAAAGGTAACGGCCACATGGACATGGCGCTTTACCAGAAGATCATCGACGATGCGAAGAAGTTCGTCCTCGAGATCAACCTCTTTTTCAGGGGCGAACCGCTGCTCCATCCGCACATAGTGGACATGGTGCGGATAGCGCGAGAGGCGGGCATCCGCACCCACATCAACACCAACGCAACCCTGCTGAAGGGCAAGATGATCGGTGGCCTTCTGGACGCCGGCCTGGACAAGCTAACCATCAGTTTCGACGCCGGCGAGAAGGACGCATACGAGCAGATGCGTCGAGGAGCCAAGTTCGAGAGAACCCTGGAGAACGTCCGATCGTTCCTCAAGGCAAAGGCAGAAAGAGCCTCCAGCCGGCCATACTTCACCATCCAGGTCATTCGCTTCTTCGATGCGGCCGCCGCTCGCCCCACCGTCCCCCAGGAGTTCGTTCAGCTTTTCGACGGGTTGCCGGTGGACGAGTTCGATCCAATCTGGGCCCATGGCTGGGCCGGTACCATGACCGACAGCAAGGAGTTCACGGCTGCCCCCTACGGCCACAACTACTACCCATGCAACTGGCTGTGGAAGTCGCTGGCCATCGGATGGGACGGCAAGGTAGCCACCTGCTGTGGCGATTTCGGTCCCCACGAGGTCTTCGGGGACCTCAACACCCAGAGCCTCTTGGACATCTGGAACGGCCCCCACATGGTGAAGATCCGCACGCTGCAAAGGGAGCGAAAGCTGGGGGAGCTGGAACTGTGCCGGCAGTGTGACGCCCCCTGGCAACCCGATGGTCCTCGCTGGAAGCTGTTCCACGCTGCCTCCCAGCTTGCGGGACTCGCTTACCGAGGCGGGAAATCCCCTTGAGAGTGCTGTTGGTTTCCAACCTGTTCCCCCCGGATATCGGTGGCCCCGCCACCTACGTGTCCAGGCTCGCCCACGATCTGAAGGGACGCGGCCATTCGGTGCAATTGGTCGTGTGCGCCGAGGACCCTTCGGCCGGCGGAAGCTATCCATTCCCCGTGCGAAGGGTGTCGCGACGGATCTTCATGCCGATACGACTGTTCATCGTGCTGCTGTGGGTGATGTGGTACGCCCGTCGAGCAGACATAGTCTACGTCAATGGACTGGAGCTATCGGGAGTTTTGGGCTCCCGTCTGATGGGAAAGCCCTCCGCCCTGAAGGTGGTGGGAGACTTCGCCTGGGAGTATGCCGTTCGCCACGGCTGGAACAATGATGGCATAGACCACTTCCAAACCGCTCGCTATGGATGGAAGGTCGAACTGGTCCGCGGGGTGGAGCACTGGTATGCCCAACATGTGGATCGAGTTGTGACCCCCAGCCTCTACCTTAAGAGCATCGTTTCCGGGTGGGGGGTGCCGCCGGAGCGGATAAGTGTGGTCTACAACGCCCTGACGAGCAGGTTCGACGGGAAACTCTCCAAGGAAGAAGCCCGCCGAATCGTGGGCTTAGACGGGACCCTGGTGCTGACGGTTGCTCGGCTCTACAAGTGGAAGAACATCGACGTGCTGATCCGGCTGGTGCCGGATCTTCCACCTGAGAGCAGGCTGGTCATCGTGGGTGATGGACCAGAAGAAGCCTTCCTCAAGGGACTGGCCGCCGAACTGGGTGTTGCCGATCGGGTAGTCTTCGTGGGAAGAGTAGCGCAATCTCAGGTATCCTTCTACTTGAGAGCGGCCGACGTGTTCGTGCTGAACACCCGCTATGAGGGGCTGTCTCACACAATCTTAGAGTGTATGGACGCGGAGCTTCCGGTGGTGGCCACAGCGGTCGGCGGGAACATGGAACTGATAGAGGATGGGATCAACGGCTTCCTGGTCCCAGTGGACGACCGCATGCGGATAGTATCAGCCGTTAGGAAGCTGTTGCACGACAGCAAGGTTCGAGACAGCTTCATTCAACTCTCCAAGGAGAAGGTGAAGGACTCCTCCTGGGATCGGCTGGTGGACACAGTAGTGGCCATTCTGGAGAGTGTCACCAAAGGGAACTCAATGGATGCCGGCCTATGACAACCGGTAAGCTGAAGGTAATATCCATCGGCTTGGATCCCACCATTGCGTTGGTGGATCCATCTGTTGGCAGTCGAGGTGACTCTCGGCGGCGACAAGAAGAGTACGCCGATCTGGCCGCGAGCTACACCGCCATTGTGAAAACCCCACGAGATCCCCGATATCAACCGCACAGCTGGGGCAACGGACACGCCGTCCTGCCAACTCAGTCCACGAGTGCCGCCCGTTTCCCTTGGGACGCCTACCAGTTGGCGGCCAGGATATTTCGAGAGCAAGGGGCTGACCTGGTGGTGACCCAGGACCCGTTCTCGACCGGCTTGGCCGGCTACTGGCTCAAGAAGAGGTTCGGAGTACCCCTCTGCATTCAGGTCCACAACGACATGATCGGGTGCGATTGGTGGATGAGAGAAGCTCCGATCAACAGGCTGATGGAACCGCTGGGTGCCTGGCTGGTCCGGCAAGCCGACACGGTGCAGGTAGTCAGCCAAACAATCCGGACCCGGTTGGCCAACAGGGGAATGGACCCCAAGCGCGCCTGGAACATTATGACGGGGGCGGGGATCGATGCCGGCCAGTTCCAGACGGCCGACGGAACGGCACTGCGATCCCGCCTGTTGGGAGACAAGCACCGGCAGCTGGTGCTGTTCATGGGACGGCTGGTAAAGCAGAAGGACCTTCCAACCCTGCTGCAAGCAGCGTCCCTGGTAGCTCGGCGGCACCCAGACGCGTTGTTCCTATTGGTTGGGGACGGCGAGGAGCGATCGAAACTGGAAGCGCTGGTGCGCGGACTCGGTCTCGAGTCCAACCTGTCGATCCTGAGGGGTGTGGGCTCGGAGGAAGCCCCCAGCTACTTTGCTGCCTGTGACCTGTTTGTCATGTCTTCGTTGTATGAAGGGAAGGCACGCGCGCTGGTTGAGGCCGGCTGCGCCGGCAAACCGATAGTCACCACAGCCGTGAGCGGGGCGGACGAGGTTGTAGTTGAAGGCGAAACAGGCTATCTTGTGCCGGTACGAGACCCCTCATCACTGGCAGACCGCATCATCCGTCTCCTGTCGGATCCCGAGCGAGCCAGAGAGATGGGCCGACGTGGCCAGCCGTTGGCCTGCGGCCAGTACGACCGCAAGAACAACCTTCTACAGATGGTGCGCATGTGGGAGGCCACGGCACGATCCGGGTGCTGAAGCCTGATGGAGGAGATGGAGTGATCAGCCCTACCGCCCGCATATACCCGAACGTCCAACTGGGGGAGAACGTTGAGGTCGATGACTTCGTTATCCTGGGGGTCCCACCTCGTGGCAGAGCAGAGGGGGAGCTGCCCCTGGTGATCGGAGACAACGCCGTCATCCGTTCCCACACCGTGATATACGCGGGCAACATCATCGGCAACGGGTTCCAAACCGGGCACCACGCGATGATCCGAGAAGAGAATCGAATCGGCAACGATGTCAGCATAGGAACCAACTCCGTGGTGGAACACCACGTTGAGATTTCGGACCGGGTACGCATCCATAGCCAGGCCTTTGTGCCCGAGTTCTCAACCCTGGAAGAGGGTGTGTGGGTCGGGCCCAACGTGGTATTGACCAACGTTTATCACCCTCTCTGTCCGAAAGCGAAACCGTGTCTGAAGGGAGCAACCCTGAAGCGAGGAGCTAAGATCGGGGCAAACAGCACCATTCTTCCTTACGTCGTCATTGGGAAAAACGCTCTGATAGGAGCAGGCTCGATGGTGGTGCATGACGTGCCG
>DAHXJB010000227.1:0-2122 GCA_027372455.1 Chloroflexota bacterium
GCGAAGCCGGCGAGAACGTACAGAGAGAGCGATAGCAGCTCCAATCCGATTATCAAGGTCACGAGATTGGCGGCAGCTGCCATCACAACCATGCCCGCGGCCCCGAAAAGCATCAGACCGTAGTACTCCGGGTGAGCCAAACCGGTCCTGTCAAGATAGCTGGCGGACAGCAACACGGCCAGCGCCGTCACCCCGAGAGCCAGGAGCCCGAAACAGACATAGAAACTGTCCACCGCGAGCATCTGGCTGAATGCCAGGTGGCCCGTTCCCCACGACATGGTCAGCGTCCCCGCGGCGACGGCCAATCCGAGCAGACTCAGGGCAGCCAAGACACCGCCCTGCTCCTTCTTGATGAAGAGCCCCAGCACCAACACTACCATCGCCACCACGGTCAGCACCAGAACAGGGGCGAGAGCCACCAGGTCTATACCCAGGGCTGAGACATCCAGTTGCAAAGTCACCTCCCGCTACCCACCCAACTCCCTGAGTGGGTATCAGAAAAACTGTAATGGTTCTGGGGACGTACTACACCCCGCCATGCGGCTTCGCCCTCTGCACCAACATCGAAGCAAGGCTCCCTACTTGAAACTCCCGACGAAAGCGCTGGGCGAGGAAGCGGCTCTTGCCTGCTCTACCTTGGAGACCAGTCCTGCTACCGATGCGTCCATCTTACTAAGAAGGCTGGTAGGGAACAGGCCGATCCACAGGATCATCACAACCATGGGCAGCAGGGTTACGATCTCTCGACCGCTCAGATCTCCCATGCCGCTCTTTTCGCCCCGATCGGCACCGTGCAGCGTCCTCTGGTACATCCACACGAGGTAGATGGCTGCCAGCACTACTCCGCTGGAAGCTATGACGGCGACTACAGGCGCCGCCTGGAAGGCTCCGAGGAGGATCAGAAACTCCCCAACGAAGCCGTTCAGTCCTGGGAGCCCCACGGAGGAGAACATCACAAGGGTAAAGAAAGCCGCCAGCACGGGCCATCTGGAGGCAAGACCTCCAAGACTGCTGATCTTGGTAGTGCGGGTCCTCTCGGCCACCATGGCCGTCAGGACGAACAACCCCCCGGTGCTCAGGCTGTGGTTCAGCATCTGCAAGGTAGCGCCGGAAATCCCCTGAGCGTTGAGCGAGAAAATCCCGATCACGATAAACGCCATGTGCGCAACGCTCGAGAAAGCCACCAGCCGAACGACATCCTTCTGGACCACGGCCACCAGGCCGCCGTAGACGACACCGATCACCCCAAGCGTCAGAAACACCGGAGCCGCCGCTGCCATCTGAGCGGGGAACAGAGTCAACCCGAACCGAAGGAAGCCGTAGGCGCCCACCTTCACCAGCATCGTAGCTAGCACGAGCACCGCGGTCGGAGCTTGGGTATATGCATCCGGCAGCCAGGCGTGGAGCGGGAACACGGGCACCTTGATGGCGAAGGCAAGAGCGAAGGCCAGGAACAGCCACATCGCCAGCTGTGCCGGAACGCGCAGGGTAGCCAGCTGAGCCAGATCGAAGCTGTACTGCCCTGTCTGGCTGTGATACAACACCGCGAGGCCGACGATGGCAACCAACATCAGCAGGCTGCCCACGGCGGTGTACAGGAAAAACTTCAGCGCCGCCTGAACCCGCCTTTCGCCGCCGCACACCCCGATGAGCAGATACATCGGGATCAGCATCGCCTCCCAGAAGAGGAAGAAAACCACCAGGTCCAGCGCCTCGAAGGCGCCGATCATCCCCGCCTCTAGCAGAAGCAAGAAGACGGCGTACTCCTTGGCCCGCGAGCCCATCTCCCTCCACGAAGCCAGGATGGCCACCGGAGTTAGCAGAGCAGTCAGGGCAACCAGTAGCACGCTGATGCCGTCAACGCCCAGGTGATAGCCGATCCCCAGGGCGGGAAACCACGGCACCTGCTCAACGAACTGCATCTCGGGGGTGCCGGCCCGGAACCCAACCAACATCACCCCAGCCACAGCCAGGTTTACCAGTGACACCACCAGTGCCCAACCTTTGACCTGGCCCGTCTCCTTCCGGCTCATGAAGGGCACCACCACCGCGCCGAGGACCGGAAGAAGGATCAGGATGCTCAGGATGGGGAAGGCGGATTGCGTCATCGGATGCCTCCCAC
>DAHXJB010000234.1:0-3379 GCA_027372455.1 Chloroflexota bacterium
GACCGCTGCGAGGTGGTGGAGGTCCCCGGCTTGACCCCCGCCGAGCGGGTGCAGGTGGCGGGCTCCCATCTGTGGCCCCGGCTGCTGAAGGCGTACAGCCTCCCGGCCAGGACGGTGCCCCTCCCGCCGGACGCTTTGGAGCTGGTGGTCACCGGCTACGCGGGGACCGACGAGGCGGGGCTGCGGGGAGTGGAGACCCGCATGGAATCCCTGCTTCACCGGGCTATCGCTCAGGGCGCGCCGACCCGGCGGGTGTGGATCACCTCTGAGTTCATCGCGGAGCGCCTGGGCCCACGTCCCGAGGGTGAGGTTCAGCGGCGGGCTATGGGGTTCGGACCGCCCCGGATCAATGTGGAGCCCGAGGGCTTGGGAGGCGTGTTCGCGGTGTCGGGGCTCAGCACGCCCCCGCCTCGGATGCGGGATCGACCCCCGGTGCCGGTGTTTGGGGAGCGCTGAGCCAGTTGCGAATTACCGGGCCTCGATGATCACGGCAGGACACGGGCTAGAGAGCGGCCCTGAGGTGTTTGCCGCAAGGCACACAATCCCTCGAACCAAGATGCTGGCGCGCCCGTGTCCAACTGCCTTGAAATATGCCTCTCCATGCCGCACGCCTTGAAACGCAACGATCAACCGATTGGAAGAAGTCATGATCGGTCGCCCTGTTGAGCACATGTTGGACATGCAGCCCATTGCAAACGCTGAGCCGATTGCAACCGTCACGACCGCTGCAGGTACCTCACTGCTAGGTGCGACAAGCTCGCCTAAGCAGTTTCCCAGCCTGGTCTCATAGCCTTCCTGGGTGCGCAGCCACAATGGAGTCAGGCAGCGCGAGGTGGGAAAAGTCGGCTTGGGAATGCTGTAGGGGGCAGACGGACTAGTGACCCGCCAGGCGACCACCCCAGCCAGGAGCATGATCACCACGCCAGCCACCAAGCGCCATCCAGACCTCACGGTACTTAGCCGCCCCATGGCTGGAGTGCAACACGGACAGGTGCATTCCGCCGAATTCTGAGGCTATAGCACAGCCCTGGACTCAAAGAAAGGCGCGCAGAGCTTGCACTCCGCGCGCCTTCGCGCCAATCCTCGCCAAGGTTCTTGGCGCAATCCGTCAAAGCACCACGGTCTAGTTGCACCGATCCTGATGGATGTAGAACGGATTTCCTGAGCTACTAACCGGGCTTGGGATCGTCGGGCTTGAAGTGTCGTTGGCCGTGGCCAAATCATACCCTCCGCTCGGCGCGCCGTTACTTGTCAGTTGGTAATTGACATAGGGATAGTCATACAGGGGATATTGCTGAACGGCCGATGCTGCATATTCCCACGTCATCGTCGCAAAATTGGACAGATTGGTGCCTCCGAGCCGTTCCATGATGAAGTCAGTCGTCGCTCCACCATAGCTGGACGAATATTGAGTGTACGTGTGATAAACGCCCGAAGCCAGGTTATACCCGAAGTAGGAGTACGTGTCGTTGGACGTGTTGTAACTAACGTCGACTTCGAAACTGCTCCCCGCTGTGGCGTAAAAGTTCGGAAAGTTGACCGTTCCAACGTTCGTCTCGTACCAGAATTGGTGTTGCCCGCCGCCAGACTGATTTCCTATCTCGGTGCCGGCCTGGCCAAACAACGAAGTGTTCACGCCGCCGATCCCAACCCATGGGACCGCCGCGGATGAAGAGCAGGCCGACGAGTACTGCGTCGGCTCAACGTACTCCCCATATGCATAGTGGAAGTAGCCGGACGACTCGTTGGCGTAATATCCTGCCCACCCGGTGGGCCCGTTAGTCTGGTAGGTAGGGTTCCGCTTGAACTGACTTGCGTTGGTGCCGATCATCTGGGACTGGGCGGGTCCTGCGGTGTGCATGTTGTTTATCATCGCATGCCAGTTGGCGAGGGCCGTTGCGTTGGATGCGGGTGGCTCTGGAGGTATTCCGTACTCGGCCAGTTGTGCAGGCGACGCCGTAGCTGGATCGAAGTTCGCGGGTGGAGTGATCTCTGAGGTGGGACCGTCAGGTGTTGCGTACGTAGTCTGAGTGCCGCCCCCGGGAAGTGTCGTAACCGACGCGACAGGGTAGGACACGAGATCACATGCAGAGAGGGTGGCCGTGTCCGCAGTGTACATGTTCCAGCTTGAGCTAGTCTGGAGCGGGCAAGCGACAGCTGCACTTGCTGATGTGGCATATGACGAAATGGCGAACCCCGGTAACGCTAGTAGTGTGCCAAGGACAATGCCATACAAGACCGAGCGCCTCACATCACTTCCTCCCAATCAGTGGATTCTTGCCGAAGCTTGGCGCCAGCCGCCAATCGGGACTACCCATACTTGGACCCCTCCTGCCGAATCGACCTGGCAGAGATGCGTGCGCATGATAGGGGGACTATAGGCGTTTGGGAGGTTCCTGTCAACGCCCCGGCAAAGTCGCCAAGTCACAGGATCAGGTAGCCGAATTCGGCCTGAGCGGCTGGGGACGACGGTGCCTATAGCTGCCCCAGGTCCAGCGTATTCCGCAAGGGTGCGTGTACGGACCCTCGCTGACGGCTTTGCCGATTGCCCTGTGCAGGTGGCGAGGAAGTGCGTTGTCAATCACGAAGGAATCGCACTTTCGAGCGAGGTGCGAAGAGGGCCCGGGCGTGGTAGGTTGCGTGTTGGCACTTCCCCACGTGCGGGGGATTACAGCGCAACGCCCCCCTCAGCGTCCTCTCTGCGCTGCCCTCCCTACTCCCCACTTCCTCGCTCCGCCCTTGGCCTCGATCAGCTGGTCGAGCACGTGCTTGAGCAGGACCGGCCGGTAGTCGATCCTCTCCACCGAAGCGTTGAAGTGCCGGGCAGTCGGTGGCTGGTTCTGGTGGATGTGGCCGTGGACGTTCAACTCCCCCTCGGCCAGGTCCTCAACCGGCTGGTGGCTGAAGCGGACGGTCCAGCCCTGGTATTCGAAGGCGAAGGGCTCCACCATCAGCCAGCCAATGGCCACCAGGGCGGCGAGCTTGTCGGAGCCGTCGTGATTACCCGGCAAGAGAAAGACGTGGCCGGGCAGGGTGGGGAAGCGGTCCGGGACATCAGCCGCCGCCAGGTCGCCCATGAACACGTCCCCCAAGTGAAGCACGGGGTCGTCCAGCCCGACCGTCTCCCACCACCGCTGGACCATGAGGGCGTCCACGTGGGCCGGGCGGACGCCTGGGGCCAGGACCTCGCGCAGCCGGCGGTGGCCCCAGTGGGTGTCCGAGATCAGCCAGGTGCGGTCGAGGTGGTCAAGGAAGCGCCTCGGGCTCACCCAGGGCAACACTGCCCGAGATCGGATCGCCGTGTTCACCGAGGACATGATCCTTGCTTCCTACCAGCAATGCCCCACCCGGTGGACATGCCCCGGCCAGAACCGTACGT
>DAHXJB010000239.1:0-15230 GCA_027372455.1 Chloroflexota bacterium
CGGGTGGGACCCAACGCGGGGCCTAGCTAGACCGTTTGAGACAATACCCTACACAACAAAACGCGGTGCTATCCGCCCCGCGACAATAGAGTATATGCGGCCTACAGCAGGGCTGTCAAGCCACCCGGCGGACGTTCCACCCCATCTCCCGCAGCTGCGACAGCCCAACGGTAGCCAAACACGGCAACTCGGCTGAGACACCGATCCATAGGACCGACAGGTCGCAGCCGTACGCCTTTCTCCAATAGTTTATCATGTCTGAGGCAATGAAGCACACATGCGCGGCCCATCGGTCCTGCGCCGGGAAGCGCGCAAGGGGACTGCCGGCCAGAGGCCACCGTCCCCTGGTGGATCAGGAAGCTGTGGGGGGAGGAGTGACAGTAGGGCGAGGATGATTGCGCACAAATAGGCGGGGATTCTGGATATCGCTATTCTCCACCAGCACGTCGGCCCGAAGATGGGGTTGGGCCTCTTCCAGATAGAGCCGCTGACCGGGGACGTACCTGGTCCAGTACCGCTCCAGGGTGGCCGCTTCGGAGCCGAACAAGGGCTGGTCTCGCACGGCAGCCCTCCTCACCGTTTCCTCAAAGTCGGCGGATAGAAACAGCCGGAAGTCCCAGCAGTCCTCCAGTTCGGGACGGAGCAAGAAGACGCCGTCGAACAGTAGCACCGAGTCCAGAGGCGCGCAGCGAGGAGACTCCTCCATCGGTTCATCCCTTTGGAAATCGAAGTAGGCCTGCTGGTACAGACGGTTGCCGCCAGGCCCCAGGGGGAGCAGTAGCAGAGAACGGAGCGCCTCATAGTCGAAGGAGTCGTAGTAGTAACCTTCCGGGGAGTCAACGCCCCTGCGGTATCGTTCCACCTTCGGGAGATGAAAGCCGTCGACAGTGGCTCGGATGACGGCCCGTCCCCTATCTTCCAGCGGCTGTACCAACTCGTCGGCCAGCGTGGTCTTCCCTGCCGCGTCTACGCCATCTATAGCCACTCGCACGGGATGCGTCCGATCTACCATGGCGATCAGATCTGCCAGTTGGTGGACCAATCGTGTGTGGGTTATCGTCTCTTCGAGTTCCATCGGAACTGTGCTCTCCTTATGTGAGCGAACTCACCAGGAAAGGACCGACCGGAAGACTGGCAACCAGTCTGTAGATGGATTATCCCCGGCCGCCCGGGGACAGTCAACCAGCACGGACAACGATAATCTGCAGATCTCGCGGGGAGACCCGGTGGCCTATCAGCTCCTACAAAGACGGTTGCGGTAGGGGCGAAGCTTGTCTTCGCCCGCCCTCGGGCGATCCTTGTGATCGCCCCTACGCATCTTCATTCGGCGCCGGTGGCCCCCAAGGGCCATGAGATGCTCATCAGAAGTTGGGTGCGGGTGATGTCACAGCCGGCGGGGTCGATGCCCATTTCTCGCAGCACCTCGTCGGGCCGCCCGGCTCCCTGGGCATCCGCACGCAGCGTCATCCTTACCACCGGATACCCCGCCAAATCGCAGTTGACTTCCAGTACGTGGATCATAGGCCGCAGATCGTAGCTCTGGACCTTGGACTCTTTCTTCCGTTCCCGGATCAACTGCGCCGCGGCAAGGAGCCTTTCAGCTTGGTGATGCAGCTGCTCTTCGCTGACTTCCTGAGGACATCGAGCCACGTACTCCGCGGCCCTCAAGCTCCTCTGCAGAGTCGGGGCGTCCAGCGGGAACTCCTGGACCCCTCGCAACTCGAAGCCCGAGGGCAACTGCGCGGCCAACTCTCCCGCAGCCTGCTCCACCGGCCGGGGGATTTCCAACTGCACCTCCATCAACTCGGCGTCGCCCGCCACCCCCACCGGCAGCGCCGCCGCAAAGTTGATCTTGGGATGAGGATTGAAGCCCTGGCTGTAGACCGGACGCCACCCGGCCCGTCGGAGCGCCCGCTCCCACATCCGCATCAGTTCCAGATGGGCAAGGTACTTCACCCCATTATGCCGAGCGAAAGTTATCCTCAGCCGTTGCACCATCAGCATCCTCCGTAGCTCTGGCGTACGCCACAGGCGGTGCACTTCCCCAGTCGGCAATCGGGGGATAGATCGCCCCTAAGTGCACGCTGGTACTCGCGAGCCAGGAAGCGCTTCCGAACGCCCGCCGAGATGTGATCCCAGGGCAGTGGATCTTCCAGAGCAAACTGCCGCTCCGCCACGGTGTGGATATCCATGCCCTCGGCCTCAAATGCTTCCCGCCACAGGTCGAATCGGAAGTGTTCGTCCCAGGCATCGAACCGACATCCAAGACGCCAGGCTCGATGGATGACGGTGGCCGTGCGCCGATCCCCTCTGGCCAGAGCAGATTCGAGGACGCTGCCCCGCGGGTCGTGCCAGCTCACGCTCAAACCCGGCCCCCGTATCCCTCTTTGAAGCCTACCCAGCTTCTCCCGGATCCTCTCATACGAGTCCTGCCCGCACCACTGGAAGGGAGCGTGAGGCTTGGGCACCAGCGCGCCCACCGACACCTTCACCTGAGTTCTGCTGCCCGCGTAACGGCGACCGATATCTCTAACCCGATAGGCCAGCTTCGCGATACCGTCCAGATCCTCGTCAGTCTCGCTTGGAAGACCAATCATGAAGTACAGCTTGACCGCGGTCCAACCGTGGGCAAAGGCAGCTTCCACCGCCGCCTCTATGTCTTCCTGCGTAACCCCCTTGTTGATGACATCCCTTAACCGCTGGGTTCCTGCCTCCGGGGCGAAGGTGAGACCACCACCGTAGGCATCGTGAAGGGCGTGAGCCAGCTTCACGGAGAAGGAATCCACCCTCAGCGACGGCAGGCTAACCTTAACTCGTCGTTCCTCGTACTGGGAGGCCAGGGCGTTCACGACCGTCTCGACCCCGGAATAATCTGCCGTGCTCAGGGACACAAGCGACAGCTCGTCGTACCCGGTGTTGTCCACCAACTCGATGGCGTTCTCAAGAACCTCCTCGGCTGGACGCTCTCTCACAGGTCGGTAGACGATCCCAGCCTGACAGAAACGGCAACCCCTGGTGCATCCTCGCTGAACCTCCACCATGGCTCGATCGTGGATCAACTCCGCGAAAGGCACGATCGGATTCACCGGGGATGGCCCCAGAGTGGCAACTCGCCGAGCCCGGACGGTGTGGGGCACGCCGGTCATCGAGGGAACGGGTTGCAAACAGCTGCCGGCATCCTCCAGGCGGTAGTGAGCAGGAACGTAAACCCCATCGACCTTGACGGCTTCGAGAAGAAAGTCAGACTTCGGCACCCGACCCTGTGAAGTCAGAGGCACCTCCTGCCTCATCCGGGCGTACAGCCGCATGAGCTCCAGCAGCACCTCCTCTCCGTCCCCAGCGACGAAGAGGTCGATGAAGGGGGCCATCGGTTCCGGATTGTAGGCGGCCGTGCCTCCTGCCATGACCAGGGGATGGCTGTCGTCCCTCTCGGCATACTGAAGAGGCAGACCAGCCAGGTCCAGCAGGTTCAAGACGTTGGTATAGTTGAGCTCCATGGAGAGGGACAGGCCCAACAAATCGAAGCCGGCCAGCGGCCGCCGCGACTCGAGGGAAAAAAGAGGCACCCCCTTCTCCCGCATCAGAGCCTCCATGTCGGTCCATGGCGAGTAGGCTCGCTCAGCCAGCAGATCGGGATCCCGGTTCACCAGATCGTAGAGGATTTGCAGCCCGAGATTGGACATGCCGACCTAGTAGACGTCGGGGTAGACCAGGGCGAGTCGAACCGAAACAGAATCCCAGTCCTTGCGGACCGAGTTCAACTCACCCCCCACGTAGCGAGTCGGCTTGGTGACGCGGGGAAGCAGTCCTTCAATATCGATCAAGGCTTGTGTCCTTCCTTCATGGCTGAAAGGGAATTATACCATCCCAGTGACGACGGCTTTGAGGAAGGAAAAGCGGCGACTTTCTCCGCCGCCAGCAAGGCAACTTGCAGGCCAGCATCATCGTATTCGATCGACGGAAACATCACCGCTGTCCGCGGGCCGCTTACTCGATTACCTCGCGGCTCTCTTCTCGCGCTGAGCGCGGAGCCTCTTCAACTGAAAGAACGCCTCCCTCTCGGCATCCTCCAGCGCCTCTCGAACCTCCTTGATAATCGACTCCTGTCGCGGGATCACCACATTGCGAAGGGCGTTCACCCTCCTCTGGGTCTTGCGAATCTCGGTCGCCAGTCGGACGGCGGCAATCTCCGTCTCGGCCGCACGGCAGATGGTCCTTGTCAACTGAGCAAATGCGATAACTGCCGCGTCCACCTCCGCGGTGGCGCTGATCAGGCTGTATCCCGGCCGGCGTTCGGGTAGAGCGCAGCGGATCTCCGGCACTACCGCCCCAACGATGCTACGCTCTCTGATCTCCAACTGCGACTCCCCTCGAGTCCCCATAGCCACACGGCGCACCGAGTCCACACCAACTGCCATCCTGGCCCCGGCCAGTGCCCCATAGGCCTCTGTGGAGTCCGAGATGAGAGCATCCCTCGCCTGCTCGGCTCCGGGAGTCTCGGCGGTCAACTCCGATAGCAGGATCTCCCTCTTCCGATCCAGCAGGTTGTAACCCTCTTGGGCAAAACTCAGGGAGCGCTGTGTCTCCAGAAGGGTACTGCGGGTCAGCGGAACTCTGGCGCGCGCCAATGGCTACTCCTTGCCTTCACTGCCTTCGGGTCTGTAGTGTTGCTCCAACTCCTCTCGGGTAACGCGCTGAAGCTCAGAGGTGGGCAACACGGAAAGCAAATCCCACCCAATCTCCAGGGTCTCGTCGATTGAGCGCTCCTCGCTGACCCCCTGGCCCACGAAACGCCGCTCGAAGCTGTCGCCAAAGGTAAGATAGCTGCGGTCGATCTCCGTCAACTCCTCCTCTCCGATGATGGAGGCAAGGGATCGCACGTCCCGTACGCGGGCGTACGCGGCGTACAGTTGACTGGCCAGGTGGGAATGGTCGGGACGAGTCTTGCCCTCCCCGATCCCATCCTTCATGAGACGCGAGAGCGATGGCAACACGTCGATCGGTGGATACACACCTTTGTGATTAAGCTCGCGACTCAACACCACCTGCCCCTCGGTGATGTACCCGGTCAGATCAGGCACCGGATCGGTGATGTCGTCGTTGGGCATGGTCAGAATTGGCAACTGGGTGATGGAGCCAGCGGATCCCTCCACTCGCCCCGTCCGCTCATATATTGAAGCCAGATCACTGTAGAGATAGCCCGGATAGCCCTTTCGCCCAGGAACCTCCTCTCTGACGCCAGCCACCTCCCTGACCGCCGAGGCGTAGTCCGTCATGTTGGTTAGAATCACCAGGACATGGCGATTGTTGCGGAAGGCGAGGTATTCTGCCATGGTCAGGGCGGTTCGAGGGGTGACGATCCTCTCCATGGGAGGATCATCCGCAAGACTCAGAAACAGCACAGAGTTATGTAGAGCTCCGCTGGACTCGAAGCTGCTTTGGAAGAAGGTGGCTACGTCGTGGCTAACCCCCATTGCGGCGAACACAAGGGAGAACTCCTCTCCCGCTCCCGGCGGCTGCGCCTGCCGAGCAATCTGAGCCGCGATCTCGTTGTGGGGCAGGCCGCTGCCTGAGAAGATCGGCAACTTCTGCCCTCGCACCAGCGTGTTCATCCCATCGATGGCCGAGATCCCCGTCTGGATGAATTGATCCGGGTAAACTCTAGCCGTAGGATTGATGGGAGATCCCCCGATCTCGCGCCACTCATCAGCGATCGGCTCGGGACCGCCGTCAAGGGGGGAGACGAAGGCGTCGAAAACCCGTCCCAGCATCTCCACGGATACTGGCACTCGCAGTGGATGTCCCAGAAACCGAACGCGAGTGGCTCGCGCGGAAAGACCGCTCGTACCCTGAAACACCTCCACCACCGCCCGGTCCTCGGTGATCTCCAGAACTCTTCCCTGCCGGCGCTCTCCCGATGGGGTGATCACCTCAACGGTTTCGTCGAAGCTGACCCCCCGAGCCCCCTCCACGAACACCAGCGGCCCCTCCACTCCGGCGATCCCTACATACTCCCTGGCAATGCCATCCGTCATCGAGTCCCCACTGAGTCCGCGCTACTCCTGTATGAGGCCAGCAGTCTGGCTATCTATCTCGCTCTCGATGCCAAGGATCCGATCCACCGCCTCGTTGGGGATCGCCGTCCGCATCCGCAGCAACGAGTCCACCACGGGCAAAGAGCTCAACTGCTCGATGGGCACGCCGCGCGCCACCAGCCTTGACGCCCGCTCGTGGAAATGCAGTATCGCCCTCAGCATGGCATCCTGCCTCTTTGGGACCGTGTAGCTGTCGACCTCGTCCATGGCGTTCTGCTGCAGAAAGCCCTCTCTGATGAGCTTGGCCGTCAGGAGAACCAATCGCTCCCGGTCCGGCAGGGCGTTGGGGCCCACCAGCCGGGCGATCTCCTGAAGTCGGTCCTCCTCTTGCAGAAGGGCAACCGTGAAGTCCCTTCGCGATCTCCACTCTTCATCTACCTGCTCCCGCCACCACCCCTCCACCTCATCCACATACTGGCTATAGCTATCTATCCAATTGATGGCGGGAAAATGACGCGCCGCCGCTAACTCCCGATCCAGGGTCCAGAACGCCCTGACAAGCCGCTGTGTGTTGGTGGTAACAGGCTCTGTGAAGGCACCACCCGGCGGAGATACAGCCCCAATGGCCGACACCGACCCCTCTTGCTCCCCCAGAGTTACCACTCGGCCCGACCGCTCATAGAACTCCGCCAGTCGTGAAGGCAAGTAGGCCGGATAGCCCTCCTCGGCCGGCATCTCCTCCATTCGTCCGGCGATCTCCCGGAGAGCCTCCGCCCACCTGGAGGTTGAATCTGCCATTACTGCCACGTGGTAGCCCATGTCGCGGAAGTATTCAGCCATAGTGATGCCGGTGTAGATGGAAGCCTCCCGGGCTGCCACCGGCATGTTGGAGGTGTTAGCCACCAGGACCGTGCGCTGCATCAGCGGTTTCCCGCTATGGGGATCGAGAAGCTTTGGGAAATCACGCAGTACGTCGGTCATCTCATTGCCCCGCTCGCCACAGCCTATGTAGACGATTACGTTGGCGTCCGACCACTTGGCCAACTGATGTTGCGTCACAGTCTTGCCCGTGCCGAACCCACCGGGAATCGCGGCTGTACCGCCTTTGGCCAGGGGGAAGAGGGTGTCTATCACTCGCTGGCCCGTGATCAGGGGAACGTTGGGCAGCAGACGCTGCCCGTACGGCCGACGCACCCTCACCGGCCAGCGATTCAGCATGGCGATTTCGATCTCTCCGGCCTCCGTGGTTAGCCACGCCACCGGGTCCTCCACCCTGTACTCCCCAGAGCGAACGACCCTCACCACACGGCCAGATAAGGACGGTGGCACGAGGACTCGATGTTGGATCAACTCCGTCTCCTGGACGACTCCGATTAGAGCCCCATTTTCCAGGAGATCCCCAACCTTGACCCTCACGTCTAGAGGCCAGCTTCGGTTCCGGTCCAGAGCGGAGATATGCACACCGCGTCGGATGAAAGTACCGAAGCGGTCCTTTATGGCCTCCAGGGGTCGCTGTACTCCATCGAAGACCTGTCCCAGCAGACCCGGGCCCAACTCGACGGAAAGGGGCATTCCCGTCCCGTACACGGGCATCCCGGGCGCCAGTCCAGATGTCTCCTCGTACACCTGAATGGTTGCTCTTTCGCCACGCAGTCGGATTACCTCGCCCAACAGACGGGACTCCCCAACCTGCACAAGTTCCAGCATTCCAACGCGCGGCGCGCCCGTTGCCGTGACCACGGGGCCATCGATGGAGCATATCGTTGCTGGCTCCCGGAGGTCGCTCACTCCTTACCGTCCGACATGATTCGCCAGATGCCACGCCTGAGGCTCGGCCCCAGCCGCTCCAATCTCGACCCCAAGGAGTTATCCACCACCAGTCGCCCCTCGTCCGCCACGACGATCACGCCCCCCGTTATCGATGCGGGGTTCCCCGCTTGCAACTGGGTCACAAACCCGTCTGCAGCCAGCATCCTCTCAGCCTCATGTAGGAGATCAGCTGTGACCAGGACGGCGTCCGCCGTCGCCACCTGCACCACCAGACTCCCCCCACCTGCTTGGCGAGCCGCTTCAACCAGCAGCCGTACCAGCGCAGTCCGGTTGGATCCCTGGCCTTCCATTTCGACAATAGCCTTGACGGCGCCATCAATGGCCTCCCGGATCAACCGCTCGCGGACCTCCATCTCTCGGCGTCTGATCTCCAAGTCGGTGGCCGACCCGACGCGTCGGCGACGGGCCAGAGCCTCATGCTCTGCCCTCCGCAGGATTGCCCTTCGCTCCCCCTCCACCTCCCGTCGGGCTTCCCGCGTCAACTCCTCGGAGGATCGGCGCGCCTCATCAATCTGAGAGCTCGCTATCCGCTCGGCCTCCTGGAGTATGCTCCTCCTCAACGCTTCAATACCGTTATCGGCCATCCCTGTTCGAGCTCCAACGTACTGACCCAGAAAGCCAAAGGTAAGGCAGATGTTCCGCCAAACTGGTTTTGAAATGTAGGGCAGGGCGCTCTGCCCCGCCGCCCGGTGCTCGGCCAACGAGGAGGCGGCGGCGCACAGGGCGCCGCTCTACACATTCAGAATCACCGTGGTCCTGTCCCCTGCGCGTCTGCGTAATCACTTGGTCCTACAGCTTGACCCCCAGAGCCCTTCGGATCGTCTCTCTGATCGGTGGCCGGTTCAGTGCCTCCCCGGGTGCCGGCACCTGCAGCACGAGCGGCAAATGAGAAGACTGTTCCATTTGCTGCAACTGTTCCTCCAAGAGAGCTGCCAGCCCCGGTGTGATCAAGATGAGGCCCACCTCACCACGAGCCACCACCTCCCGCAGTTTCCCCAGAGCCACCGTGGCATCACCGGTGGCAAATCCCTCCACGCCGATCAGGGAGAAACCAAGCACCGTATCCTCATGGCCCAAGACAAACAGCTTCATACCCGTCCAAGGATCAAGATGGAGATTATCAACCCATAGATCGCGATCCCCTCCGCCAGTCCCACGTAGACCAGCGAGCGGCCGAACAGCTCCGGTCTCTCGGCAATGGAGCCAAGGGCAGCCGACCCCGTGGACGCCACGGCGATTCCAGCGCCGATTGACGAGAGCCCCGTGGAGATGGCAGCAGCCAGGAAGGCGAAACTCGCGTTACCGCCGCCACTGCCGGCCTGAGTCGCTGGGGCGGCAACTGCAACAGGCAGGAAAGCGTTGGAGAGCAGCTCCAGGAAGACGAACCCCAGCAATGCCAACGCCACAACGTTCAGCCCCAAGATCCCATACACCGTTCGGCGAAAGCGCCGAAGGTCGGCAGGGGATCGGCGAGCCCATATCGCCAGCGCAAGACCCAGTGTCAGGAGCAGGCCACCCGCCACCAGCATTGCCGCCATAGCCTAACCCTCCAGTTTCGAACCTCAGCGGCCGAAATCGCCGTTCCAGAGAGCAAACGGCCGATAGGTCACACCTCCACCGTGCAAGAACTTGGTGAAGAATTCGTAGTACTCCAGGCGAAGGGCTTGGATGCCAACTATCAGCACCTCCAGGGTCATGATAAGCAGGTTGCCCAACGCGAGGATGACGATCGAGGCCACAGTCAGGTTGCCCAGCAGCGCCGCTAGCGCGAAGATAGTGAGCCCCAGCCCCACGTGGCCCAGTGCGAATGCTCCAACCCTCAGAAAGGAGGCAGTGTTGCTGATAAACCTGATCACCAGGTCGAAGCTCTCCACTCCCGCCTGGACGGCGTATGCGCTGCCACCGGCCTCGTGTCGCCAGCCCGCAAACTCCGCTATGGGTCCGTGCAAGAAGCGCAACGCTAGAGGAAGTACCACCAGGGGAATCAGCAGCCAGAGAGACAGGCTGGCGCCGCCAAGAACCACCAGTAACAAGGCCGCCACAAGTCCCCAGTAGAGCCACAGACCCGTCAGGCCGTTCTGCCCGAGGTAGAACTCCGCATAATCTCGTCTTCGCCAGTTGCCCCAGATACCCAGCAGCAGCCCGATGCTGAGAACGCCCATTCCGAAGAGGACAGAAGCGGTCAGCAGAGTTGTAGGGTTCATCATGGGCCGAATCCAGAAGGACGGGATCAATCCTTCGGCCGCAAAGACGCTCCCATACAGCACCCCAAACAGCATGGCGGATAGGCCGCAGGCCGCGAGGATCACCCCGAAGTCCCTCTGCCCCCTCACCAGAAGACCGAGAGCCAGCAGCCCGCCTGCGACCAATAGGACGAGGCCCTGCCCTACGTCCCCGAACATTGCACCAAACAGCAGGACGAAGAGAACGGCCGCTACCGGTGTCGGGTCCAGGTCCCAGTAATCGGGCAGCCCGTAGGTGCGAGTCAAACCCTCAAATGGCTGGAGTGGACTCGGGTTGGCTAGAGCCGTGGGAGGAGGTAGCCGGCTCCATTCCTCGTTGGGCTCCGGTTCTCCGATCGCCAGAATCGACCGCCCGTTCGTGACCGCGCTGACCGTTTCCGCGAAGCCGTGGCTTCTCTCCGCGGGGATCCAACCGGCCAGCAGCCGGGTGCGCTCCGTGCGCACGGCTCCACGCCAGAACGCCACCACGCGGCTGTTGGGATCGAGTTCGGCTCGGGCGCTCGTCAGCTCTTCACCCCAGCGCTGGGTCAGCAAATCCCGCTGTGCCTCCGCGGCATCAGCTTCCCTCTCCAAGTCAGAACGGACATCCGCCAGCCTGGCCAGCGCCTCTGCCGGGGTACCATTCAGCTCTGATGGGATTTCCAAGCGCTCGAGGTAACTGCTCTGCAAAGCCCTATTCAACACCCCAGCACTCTGCAGGTCGGTGAAGGCCAGGACCAACTCCCGATCCCCCACTCGGCGAAGCTCAAGCAGCAGGTGAGGAATGTCCCGCAAGCTTTGCTCCAGCCTCAGCAGCCCCTCCCGAGGCAACAGACCCGAGACCATGTGCAGAAAATGGAGGGCACGTAACTCGCTCAGATCCACGTTCAGGGTGCTCAGCAGCTCCAATTGGGCCTCCAGCGCGTTCAGTCGCTGTCTTCGAGACTCCAGGCCGCGGAGGCGTCCCTCCAGCTCCTTGGCCGCGGGTTCGACCCTCCCCAGCAGCCCATCCACCCGCGACAACAGCCCCCAAGGGGCGAGACCCACCTCGGGTATCCAATTCGGTCGCGGCAACCGAAGCAGCCCTTCCAGTCGGTCGAGCCGCCGATCGGCAGAGGCATACAGCGCGGCCAGCTCATCCATCTCCTGCCACCCCAGCGGAGCCGACCAGGCTCCCAGTTCGGTCGCGTTCAGCGGGTGCAGGAGGGCCATCTCTCCTATTCGCTGGCTCAGGGCCAGCAAGTCGTCTTCCAGGACCAGCAACTCAACTCGCACCATCCGCACCGGGGTCAGCATCAGGCCGCCCTCCAGAAGCGATCCGTGGCCATTTCGACCGGAAAACCATATCGCTTCGCCTCCAGAACCACCCGCAGGTCATGAAGCTCGGCCTCCTTCAGCCACATGTAGGCCAGGGCGACACCAATCTGGAAAGGGTGGCCTGCCAACGACAACCTGGCTACCGCCGATAGATACCTCCGGAGGATCAACCCCGTTCGCTCGACAGGATCAGGCAGGCTGCCAACCGCTGAGAGGAGATCTCTGTAGGGGTTGGGCAGGGCAGAGGTGACATCTTCGATCCCCTCCCCCGAGGCAGCTCGACGTACGACGGCGTTGTCGACCCGCCAGCCGTGCGGCAGGGTATAATTGAAGATCTCCTCCGGGGACAATTGGTAGATCAGCCGGTAGCGCACGATCCAATCGATGTTCAGCGAATCGTAGCGAATCCCGATGATCCGTCGAGCCACTCGCAAGTCGTTCCCGAACAGTAGCTGGGCAACCTGCCACAGTTTGCGATAGTAGTGAAGATCCAGCGCGACCTCGACCGGAAAGAGTGTGCGCTCCGCCTCATAGCGAGGCAACGCTGCCGACAGAACAGGTCCGAACTCGGTATTCGCCAGCGTCCGGGCCATGGCTTCCAGATCCTCGGCCCTCATCATCTCATCGTACGGCAGGTCGGACAGCTCCTCCATCGGCACGATCAAGGTGCGCACCGCGTCCACGGACTCCCCTCTTGCCTTGGCACGCAGGATCGTCTTAAGGTTCTCCAACTCCAATCTCCGCGCCATCTGTTCAACCACAGCTCCCTGCCGACCACCTACGATGGAAACGGTTCGCCGATAGGAAGCAACGAGGTTGCCAGACATGGCTCGCTCGACCTCCTCGGTAGTTGCCCCTCGCTCTAACAGTCCCGTTGCCATCGTCTCGTAGGCTGTCGCCATCAGTAGCCTCAGCGCCTCTTCCAGGTCCGGAGAGGCCGCCAGAGCCCGGAGCTGTTCCGTGGTCAACAGTCGCGAGATCATCCCTCGCAGCTCAGCATTGGGACGGGAGTAACGGAAGACCCTGATCACAACCCTTGCCGCTTCTCGGCCTCCCAGCCCGGAGGATCCTCCGGAGGAACTTCGCCCAGCAGCTTCGATATGGCGAAACGAACGGTAGCCTCCATGCGCCGCTCCGCGGTCTTTTCCAGCTCGCTTATCTGCCGACCAGCCTCTGTCAGCCGATGCTCTCGCTCCATTTCGGCTTCCTCTCCAGCGGTAGCCACCATGGCCTCGCCCTCTCGTTTCGCCTGAGACAGCAACTGCTGTCGCAATCGGCTCGCTTCCTCCTCCGACTTGGTCTGAATGGCGCGCGCCTCGGCTCTGGCTCGCTCGACAACAGCATCGGCCTGCCGCTCAACGGCCAGAACCTCTTCCACCGCCTGCTGGAGATCACCACGCATAGCCGTTCTCTACCTCGTGCCAACCTAACCCCCGGCCCCTTCCCCACCGGGGAAGGGGAGCCTCCTTCCCCCTTCCCGATGCGGGAAGGGGGTTGGGGGGTTAGGTCTGGGGCTAGCATGCCTCGATGTCCGGCTTAAGTAAACCGTATTGCACTCAGGCTGCCTTGGAGCGCTTGGATCCCCGGACCTGCTCCAGTACCCACAACCCGGCGCCCTGCAATTGCCGCTCCTGTGATGGATCCTCGCTATTCAGCAGAATGTGAGCACCCTGAAAGTCAAAATGGAAGCGAATCTGCTGCAGCCCTCTGTCGCGCAGCCTGCGGTTCACCTCCGCCTGCCTGTCGGGAGGGCAAAAGAGCAGCAGGAACCCGCCCCCGCCCGCGCCCGTCACCTTACCCCCGAGGGCGCCGGCTTCCTTGGCAATCCGGTAGCTCTCGTCGATCTCCTCGTTGGATACGCTGCTGGCCAATCGCTTCTTCATATCCCAAGCTTGGTCGAGCAGGTAGCCTACCGCCGAGAAGTTTCCACGCTCCATCTCATCTCGCATCTGGAGGGCCATCTCCTTTAGTCCGTGCAGCGACTCCAAGACAGTCTTCTCACCCCGTCGTGTGGAGTTCTGCTGTTCTCGAAGGATGCTGGAGGAACTGCGGGAGCTGCCCATAAAGAAAAGCATCAGGCTCTCCTCCAGCGTCCTCACCCTATCAGGTGACAGCTTGAGTGGCTCAACACACACCCCTGTCCTGGTGAAGGTGATGACGTTGATCCCTCCAAACGCCGATGCGTACTGGTCTTGCTTGCCGATGGGCATACCCAGCCTCTCGATCTCGAGATGGGACGCCGACTCGGCCAACTCCCCCCGCGAACTCTTCGTCCCCTGCTTCGACGTCAGAGCCAGAGAGAGGCAAACCGCGGCGGCACTGGAAGAACCCAACCCCGTCCCGGGTGGGATCTCTGAGGCCATAAACACGTCGTGTCCCGGAGGGAACCCGAAATAGTCCACCGCTGCCTTGGGCAGGGCCAGGTTGCCGTCCCACACCAGGTCCTGCACCGCCTCTTGAACGTGGAAAGAGCCGTAGTTGGCGGATATCAACTGGAGACTCTGGGAACCGCTCTCCGAGATAACGGCATAGAAGTACTTATCTATGGCAGCGCTCACTACCACTCCGCCGTACCTGGAGTAATATGCCTCCAGGTCGGTCCCGCCCCCGCCGAAGCTGATGCGCATCGGCGCCCTGGCTATAAGCGGCACCTATCTCCCTCCCTTCCAGCCAGCAGACCGCCAAAGTGGATCGGACTGCATCCTCTGGACCCCGGCTCCCGCTTACTTATGGCCACGAAGTCTCCGTAAGTGGAGTCACTATGACCTCCTGGACCGCCGTCTCCGGTGGCTGTGAGAGGACAAACAGGATCACCCTCGCGACGTTGCCGGGGTCCTGCAGATTCGTGGGATCCGGCGGCGGGTCCAACCGGTCGAAGAAGTGGGTCTGCATGCCACCGGGCACCAGGGCAGTGGCTTTGATGCGGTGAGGGCGGCCCTCCACTCCAAGCGCTCTGGTAAACCCCAGCAGCCCCCATTTGGAGGCATGGTAGGCGGCGGCGTTAGCCCAAGCCCTCTTGGCAGCGGTTGATGCCACGTTGACTACGTGCCCCCCTCCCTGCTGCTGCATGATGGGGAAAACCGCCTTGGCGAAGAGAAAAGCGCCTCTCAGGTTGACGGAGATCACGCGATCCCACTGCTCTATCGTCATCTCGGTGATCGGCAGGACGAAGTCCGTCCCGGCATTGTTGATCAGGAAGTCTATGCGACCGAAGCTGCTCAGAACCTCGCTCACCGCCTTCGACACCTGCTCTGCATCGCTCACGTCGGCCGAGAGCGCGATCGCGTTGCCGCCGGCCTCCTTCAGTCTGGACACCACCGCTTGGGCCCGATCGAGGCCCAAGTCCACCACAGCCACCGACGCACCCGCCTCGACGAGTGCCAGAGCAGTGGCCTCACCGAGTCCACTGCCACCTCCAGTGACGATGGCCACCTTGCCCTGCATTGATGGTTCCATGGGCTATCCCTCCAATTCCTTGTCTAGCAGCGGCTTGAACAGTGATGTGGCGTTCACCTCTCTGTTGGGTACCAGGGTCGGTAACTCCAGGTGGTAGGTGCCGCTGGGCAATATCCCACACCCCCCGTATTTCCGCAGTAAGAGGAGTTGGGCCAGTACCTCCTCGCCCGCGTGCTCGACCGGTAGCCGGTCCCACCAGGAGAAGCCGCCCACATCCAGCAACTTCTTGCGGTCGTACAGGACGTTGGCCCCACCGACCCAGGCCACCTTGTAGCGTACCGGCTCATTCCCCGTTACCAGCATTGCCGCCAGGTGCAGGGGATTCGCGGCGTTGTTCACCTTGTGTCGGTCCCATGGGATCTCCTCCCAC
>DAHXJB010000245.1:0-10119 GCA_027372455.1 Chloroflexota bacterium
CTTTGCCAAGGAGATGGCCGCCAAGGCCGAGGCTGCAAGCATCGCCAAGAGCGAGTTCCTGGCGAACATGAGCCATGAGATCCGTACCCCCATGAACGGGGTGATCGGCATGACAGGGCTGCTGCTGGATACCGAGCTTGACGATGAGCAGCGCCGCTACGCGGAGATCGTTCGCGCCAGCGGCGAATCGCTGCTCAGTCTGATCAACGACATACTAGATTTCTCGAAGATCGAGGCGAATAAACTTGACCTGGAGACGCTGAACTTCGATCTGTCGAGTCTGCTGGATGACTTTGCCTCCACGCTGGCCGTGCGGGCTCACGACAAGGGGCTGGAGTTCATCTGCACCCCCAATGTGGACGTGCCCGTCCTGCTGCAGGGCGACCCGGGCCGCCTGCGCCAGATCCTAACCAACCTTATGGGTAACGCTATCAAGTTCACCCAGGCCGGCGAGGTGGCGCTCCGCGTCTCGCTGGTGGAAGAGAGTGACAAAGACGTCCTCCTCCGCTTCTCCGTGCGCGACACGGGCATCGGCATCCCGAAAGAGAAGATCGGCCTGCTCTTCGAGAAGTTCACCCAGGTGGATGCCTCGACCACTCGAAAGTTCGGCGGCACCGGACTGGGCCTGGCCATCTCCAAGCAGCTGGCCGAGCTGATGGGCGGAGAGGTCGGGGTGGAGAGCGAAGAGGGGAGAGGCTCCGAGTTCTGGTTCACCGCGCGTCTGGGCAAGCAGCCAGAGGAGGCGCAGACGGAAAGACGCCTGCCGGCCGTCCTGAGTGATGTGCGGGTGCTGGTCGTGGACGACAACGCCACCAACCGCGAGATCCTGATCAGCCGCCTCACTTCCTGGGGCATGCGTCCGTCGGAAGCGCAGGATGCCCCCGCGGGGCTCCAGGCGCTCTACCGGGCGCTGGACGAGAACGACCCGTTCCGGATCGCCGTGATCGACATGCAGATGCCGGGCATGGACGGTGAGGCCCTGGGACGGGTCATAAAGGCGGAAAAACGGCTGGCCGATACCCGAACGGTGATGCTGACTTCCCTGGGGACGCGGGGGGACGCCCGACACTTCGAGGAGATAGGCTTCTCGGCGTATGCCACCAAGCCGATACGACACGAGGAGCTCAAGGCCGTTCTATCGCTGGCGTTGGCGGATCGGAACGAGGTGAAGCCAACACCGCGAAACATCGTTACGCGCCATGTGGCCCGCGAGACGCTGAACCTGTTCGCCGGCAGCAAGGCGCGCATCCTGCTGGCCGAGGATAACATCACCAATCAGCAGGTAGCCCTTGGTATCTTGAAGAAACTGGGCTTGCGCGCGGATGCTGTGGCCAACGGTGTCGAGGCGCTGAAAGCCCTCGAGACCATCCCTTACGATCTGGTGCTGATGGACGTGCAGATGCCGGTGATGGACGGACTCGAGGTTGCCCGCCGAGTGCGCGATCCGGGGTCAGTGAACATCCCCAACCACCGGATTCCCATCATCGCGATGACGGCTCATGCCATGCAGGGGGACCGCGAGAGGTGTCTGGAAGCGGGCATGGATGATTATGTCTCCAAGCCGGTGGTCTCGCAGGCCCTGGCCGTGGCTCTGGAGAAGTGGCTGCCAAGCGAGAAGAAAGAGGACAAGATCGAAAACGTCAGCGGTCCGAGCAACCCACCGACGACCGTTGATGGCAATGATGGCTCGCTACCGATATTCGACCGAGAGGCGATGCTGGAGCGGCTGATGGGCGACGAGGAGCTGGCGGGGACAATACTGGAAGGATTCCTAGAAGACATCCCGCGGCAGATTGCAGCCCTGAAGGGATTTCTGGATGTTTGGAACGCCCCGGAGGCAGAGCGTCAGGCTCACACCATCAAAGGTGCTGCCGCCAACGTCGGCGGCGAGGCCCTGCGCGAGCTGGCATTCGAGATGGAGATGGCGGCCAAGGCGGGCGATCTCGCGAAGGTCGCAGCCCGAGTGACGGACTTGCAGAAACGATTCGAACAGCTCAAACTGGTCATCCAGGAGTGGAGACCATGAGGGCGCAGATGAAGATCCTGATCGTTGATGACGATTTCGTCAGCCGTCTGCTCCTCCAGGAACTGTTGAAGAACATCGGTCCTTCGCACATCGCCGTTAACGGCAAAGAGGCGGTCGAGGCGGTGCGCATCGCCCTGGAGGCTCGGGAGCCATACGACTTAATCTGCCTGGACATCATGATGCCAGGGATGAACGGGCAGGAGGCCCTGAAGCAGATCCGTCGGATAGAAGAGAAGGCAGGGATAAGAGCTTTGAACACGGCCAAGATCATCATGACTACCGCCCTCGCGGACGAAGCCAACGTCGTGGAGGCTGCTCGCCATCATTGCGACTACTTCTTGGTCAAGCCGATCCAGAAGGTGAAGCTGATGGAAGCGCTGCACAAGCTGAAGTTGATCGCATGACAAGGAGGACATCCACGTGCGCATCCTGATCGCCGAGGACGATTTCACGTCCCGCAGCATTCTAGCGGCGGTGCTGAGAAAGGGCGGGTATGAGGTGGTGGAAACCGTCAGTGGCGCTGTGGCGTGGGATGCGCTGCAGCAGCCCAACTCCCCCTCGCTGTTGATTCTCGACTGGATGATGCCGGAGATGGACGGGCTGGAGGTGGTGCGCCGGGTCCGCGACCTGCAATCCCCCCAGCCGCCCTACATCATCATGCTGACGGCCAGGGGCGAGAAGGCCGACATCATCGCCGGGCTCGAGGCTGGGGCAGACGACTACCTGGCCAAGCCCTTCGACCCCGGTGAGCTCCGCGCCCGCGTCGAGGTGGGCCGGCGCATGGTCGAGATGCAGGCCGCGCTCATCGAGAGCAGAGAGAAACTGGCTCACCAGGCGACCCACGATCCGTTGACGGGTCTGCTGAATCGCCAGGCCATCCTGGACCGGCTGCGCGAGGAGCTCGCACGTGTTGAACGCTATGGCGACTTGCTGGCCGTCGGGATGTGCGACGTAGACCATTTCAAGCGGGTTAACGACAGTTATGGCCACCAGGCCGGGGATGATGTGCTCTGTGGCCTCACGGAGACTCTGAAAGCCAGCATCAGGGAGTACGATGCCCTGGGGCGTATGGGCGGAGAGGAGTTTCTGGTCATCGCTCCGATGAAGGAAGAGATGGGTTGCACCTCCATATTCGACAGGATGTGCGCGCGGATTGCCGAGAGCGAGATATCGACGAGATCGGGCCCCATGTCCGTTACGGTGAGCATCGGCGTGGCCTGTTCGGCGACAGGAAGCACTGTGGATGAGCTGTTGGAGAAGGCCGACCTGATGCTGTATCGGGCAAAGAACGAAGGCCGCAACCGCGTCGCCTTTGCCGGAGAAGCTGTACACGTGGGGAACCAACCGTCCGCATCCTGATCGGAAACGACGGATTGCGCTCTGCCCTCTCCGCCAGCAGGGCCTCCTAGTATTTTGATACGCTGATCCTGATAGCCTGTCATCCTGAGTATCCCAGGGTTCCGGGAACCCTGTGCGAAGCACAGAAACTTGAAGTTTCTGAACAGCGATAGCGAAGGGTCTCCGCGTGCGCACGAGGAGATTCTTCACTTCGCTTCGCTCGTTCAGAATGACAGATTGATGGCCGGCACGTTGATCTTGGCGGGTTCGGCGCTGCGGAAAAGGCCCTGACCCCGTCAGCCCTCAACCTGGCGCACTTGCCGCCTGATGTTGTAAACTTGGATTCCCCGGCAGTCGTCTGCTGCCCCCCATTCCTGTCAGTCGAGGTGGATCTTTGCTTGAATACGAGGCAATCATTCTCGCCGGCTCGCTGGTCGCCGGCATAGTCGGGGCGCTTGCCGGCCTCGGCGGAGGGGTGCTCCTGGTGCCACTCCTCACCGTGGGCTTCGGGATAGACATTCGTTATGCGATCGGTGCCAGCATCGTCTCCGTTATAGCGACCTCCAGCGGGGCCGCGGCGGCCTACATCCGCGACCGCATCACCAACATGAGGGTGGGGATGGTGCTGGAGTTAGCCACCACCACCGGGGCCATCGTGGGCGCACTGGTGGGCGCCATGGTGAACACCGAGTTCCTCTTCGTCCTTTTCGGAGTGGTTCTCATGATATCCGCTCTTCCCCTGATAGCCCGTCTGGGCGAGGACCTGCCCCAGGGGGTGAAGAACGACCGGTGGGCCGACCGTCTCAGACTGAGTTCCACCTACCATGATGCCGCCCTCAAGCTGATGGTGCCATACCAGGTGAGCCGTGTGCCACTTGGTTTCGTGATGATGTGGGTGGCCGGCTTGGTCTCTGGGCTGCTGGGGATCGGGAGCGGAACCTTCAAGGTTCTTGCCATGGATACCGCGATGCGGCTCCCCATGAAGGTTTCTACCACGACCAGTAACTTCATGATTGGCGTCACTGCCGCGGCAAGCGCCGGTATCTACTTCAGCAGAGGGGATGTCCATCCCCTGATCGCCGCCCCGGTTGCCCTGGGTGTGCTGTTCGGGGCGGGGATAGGCAGCCGTCTGCTGGTTCGGCTGCGTAACAAAACGTTGCGGAAGCTGTTCGTGCCGCTGCTGCTGATCATTGCCCTGCAGATGATCCTCCGAGGATTTGGGGTGCAACTGTGAGCGATTCCATCAATCGAGATTCTACGACTTCGGCCAGCCAGACGATGAACGAGGTTATTTCAACCCTGCTGTTGGCGGGGGTTACCCTGAGTGCGATCGTGCTGTCGGCCGGATTGGTGATACTGGCCCTGACCGGAAGCACCGGCTACCACGAGGCGTTGTCGCCCCAACTGCTGCTGACCAGCCCGGGGCAAGTGGCGTTCCCTCGTACGCTGGATGCCGTGTTCCAAGGAGCGTTGGCCCTCAAACCTTTCGCCGTGATCGAGCTGGGGGTAGTGTTGCTGATCGCGACGCCGGTGTTTCGGGTGGCGGCTTCGGCCCTGTTGTTCTTTCTGGAGAAGGACCGGCTCTACGTTGTGGTCACACTGATGGTGCTGGTCCTGCTGCTGGTCAGCATCTTCTGGATCGGGTAGGTGGGGGCGGGCTGTGTTCGGCCTGCCCTACTCCGTGAACCGATAGCCCAGCCCCCTCACGGTCTGGAGCAGTTCGGGGCTGGATGGGTCTGCCTCTAGCTTTTCCCTCAGCCGACGGATGTGGACAACCACCGTTCGAGTGTCGGAGCAATCCTCGTATCCCCATACCTCCCGCAGAAGCTGCTCCTGTGAGAACAGCTGCCCCCGGTGGTGCATCAGGAAGGCCAGCAGGTCAAACTCCTTCGGTTTCAGGTTCAGTAGTTTGCCCGCGAGGGTGGCCCGACCGGAAATCAGGTCGAGCTCCAGCTCCCCTTCCTTCAGGCAATAGGTCGACGGCTTCGCGTCGAGCGAAGGTGGAATCGCCATCGGTTGACGCTGAATCGCCGTCCTTCGCAACAGCGCCTGCACTCGAGCCAGCAGCTCCCGCGCCCCGAACGGCTTTGTCAGGTAGTCGTCGGCGCCGCTCTGCAGGCCGCTCACCTTGTCCTCTTCGTCGTCCATGGCGGTGAGCATCAAGATCGGCACCGTGCTCTCCCGCCGGAGGATTCGACAGAGCTCCAGTCCGCTGATCCCAGGCATCACGATGTCCAGCACCACCAGATCCGGGAGCCACCGTCTCGCTATGGCGAGTCCCAATTCTCCGTTATCCGCTGTCTTCACCTCGTGGCCAGCTCTACCGAGGATCGAATGCAGGGTGTTCAAGAGAATGGGATCATCGTCCACCACGAGGATACTTGCCACCGAGCCCGATGCCTCCAGAAACAGTTCATTGTCCTGTCCAAAGCCGTGAATCGGTCCGGTAGCACGCGAAAGCGATCCCCCTGTATGTCGTCAAGAGCGCCGACAAGGCTTTGCCTTAGACCGACCAGTTGCAATGGTGGACCCGCCGCTGATCCACGGGAACGGCGAATCCTTTATAGCCATAATACTGTAGTAGGTCAACAGGTATTAGGATCATTCCAGAGCGGCAAAAGGCCGATAGAGTCTCATTCCAACGCCAACAGCTGTAACACTAACAACTATTAATGTCTTGGAATATGTCGGACTTTACAAGAATTGTCGATAGTCAATACACAAGACATTTCCCCCGGGATCGCCGGGGTGCAGGTCCAAGCAGCAATAGGAAAGAGGTTGACTACAGGGATGAGGATGACGGTACGGTTGAAGATGCTGGCAGGGTTCGCTGTGGTGCTGCTTCTGATGGGTGTCGTGGGGGCGATGGCGATATCCAAACTGGGGCAGGTCAGCGGGATGACGAGCTCCATGTACAGGGATAGTCTGCAGCCGATTGAGCAGCTTGGGAACGCGGTGGAGAACCTCCACCGGATGAGGGTCAGTGTGGAAAATCTGCTGCTCGCGCGGGACAATGGCAAGCTAGCGCAGTCCGAGAGCAGCGCCATGGATTACGAAAAGGCGATGCTGGCGGCCATGGAGAGCTATGGAAAGGGCAACCTGTCCCCCGAGGAGAGAGCCCTTCTCGCGAAGTTCAACTCGGCATGGTCGGCCTACAAGGCCGACAAGGATCAAGTCATCCAGCTGAAGAAAGATGGCAAGGACCAGGAGGCGCTGGCTCTGTTCCAGGGTGCGGCGCGGGACAAGCTGGCGCCGGTGAGCGAGGATCTGGACCAGCTGATAGCCTTGAATGACAAGGAGGCGAGCACGGCGGAGAGTGTGGCCGTTGCCGTCTACGAGAGCGGCCGGTTGCAGATGCTGCTCCTGGTGGTTCTGGCGGTGCTGTTGGGCCTGGGGATCGCCTTCTTTCTCTCCAGGGCCATCGCCAACGCCGTGGGCGCCATGGCAAAGGCCGCCGACGGGCTGGCCCAGGGCGACGTAGGCCAGGATCTCAAGGTGCGATCGAGTGACGAGATCGGCCAGATGGCCGACTCTTTCCGCAGCATGATCCAGTACATTCGGGGCATGGCGGAGGTGGCCGAGGCGATCTCCCGAGGTGATCTCACCCGGCTCGTGTCGCCCCGCTCCGACAGGGACGTACTGGGTGTAGCCTTCCAACGGATGATCGGGAACCTGAGGGAGATGGTGGGCAGCGTGTCGGCATCGGCCCAGACGCTCACCGAGGCGAGCCAGCAGCTGTCGGCTGCCTCGGAGCAGACCAGCTCCGCCACCCAACAGATCACCACCACCATCCAGCAGGTAGCGCAAGGGAGCCAGGAGCAGGCCGCCGCGACCCAGGAAACGTCCGCCTCCATGGAACAGCTCTCGCGCGCCATTGACCAGATAGCGAGGGGGGCGCAGGATCAATCCAGTTCGGTGGAGAGGGCCTCGCTCTCCGTTGCTGAGCTGGGAAGCTCAATCTCGAAGGTGGCGGCCGCCTCGCGCGAGGTCTCAGGGGCCGCGGCAGGCGCCCACAGGGCCGCCATGGTGGGGGCCGATTCGGCCCACAAGAGTGCCATGGGGATGGAGACGATCAAGGCCAGCTCGGCCGTGGTTGCCTCCAGGGTGCAGGATCTGGGCAGGAATTCCGAGCAGATCGGCTCCATCGTCGAGGCTATCGACGACATCGCCGAGCAGACCAACCTCCTTGCCCTCAACGCGGCCATCGAGGCTGCGAGAGCCGGCGAGCACGGACGAGGCTTCGCGGTGGTGGCCGACGAGGTGCGCAAGCTGGCCGAGCGGTCGTCGCGCTCGACAAAAGAGATCGCCGAACTGATCGCCCAGGTCCAGAAGGGGACCCATGAAGCGGTGACGGCGATGGAACAGGGGGCCCAGGAGGTGGAGACGGGGGCCAGGCTTGCGGAAGAAGCCGGTGGAGCCCTCAACGATATCCTCACCTCCGTCCAGGCCGCGGCGGACCAGGTTGCCCACATCGCCTCCGCTGTGCAGCAGATGGAGGCTGCTTCTCGCGACGTCGTCGACCTGATGGGCTCTATCTCGGCGGTGGTGGAGCAGTCGACCGCCGCCACCCAGGAGATGGCTGCCTCCGGCCAGGTGGTTAGCGGCTCCATCGACAAGATCGCGGCGGTGAGCCAGCAGACCAGTGCTGCCGCGGAGGAGGTGAGTGCCTCCAGCGAGGAGATGGCTAGCCAGACAGAGGAGATGGTGGCCCAGGCGGAGGAGTTGGCCCAGATGGCTGAGGATCTGATAGCGGTGGTCGCCCAGGTCAAGCTGGAGGGCGACGATGAGCAGGTTACACTGCGCCGTCGCAAAGAAGACTGGCAGCCGGTCGAGAAGATCTCAGGACAGGCGAGGAGCCGTGCTGCCGTGGCGGGATGATCCGGTGTGTACTCTCGAGCCGAGTCTCACCATCTAATCGGAGCCGTACGGCATGGTGGTCGTTGTGGGACGTATCCTCAAGGCTCTCTCCTGCTGTCTGGTCTATCGTGGAGTCGTGCCGCGATCGCAGGAGCTCCCCTACGAGGAGCTCCTGCGGCTGAACGAACAGCTGGAACAGCGGGTGGTCGAGCAAACCGCCCAGCTGGAGGAAGCCAACCGCGGGCTTCTCGAACAGATCCACCAGCGGGAGTTGGTGAAAGAGCAGAAGGAGGCGCTACGCAAGAGCGAGACACTCTGTAGAACGTTGGTGGAGGCGGTGGACGATGCCATCAACGTTAAGGATGCTGAAGGGCGCTACCTGTTGGTGAACTCGGAGGCGGTGCGAAGAGTGGGGCTGCCGAAGGAGGAGATCCTGGGAAAGACGGCTCTGGATCTGTATGGTCTGGAGCGAGGGCTGGAGATCATGGGGGAGGACGCCCAGGTTCTCTCTTCGGGCAGGGTGCTGGACGTGGAGAAGGAGCTTTCCGAGGGCGACCACACCAGGATCGACCACGTGCGCAAAGTGCCCCTTCGCGAGGAGAGCGGAGAGGTGATGGGCGTGGTCACCGTATCCAGAGATATAACCGAACGGAAGCAGATGGATGAGCGACTGCTGCGCACCCAGCGGCTTGAGGCGGCAGGTCGGATAGCGGGGCAGGTGGCGCACGACTTCAACAACCTGCTGTCGCCGCTGCTGGCCTATCCCGAACTGATCAAGATGGAGCTGCCCGTCGGGCACAGGGCCTCGCGGGACTGCGACGTCATGATAGAGGCGGCCCAGAGGATGGCCGACATCAACCGCGACCTGCTGGCTCTGGGCAGGCGAGGGAATATCGATCTGCAGCCAACAGATCTAAACCGGCTGGTGCAGCAGGCTATCGGCCATATTGAGGATCGGCCCCACACCCTCGTGGTGGAGTTGGACCTAGACCCCTGTCTCCTTCCGGTAGCCAGTGCCCCCGCTCAGTTGATGAGGGTGATCTCCAACCTGGTGTCTAACGCCAGGGATGCGATGCAAGATGTGGGCACGCTCACCATCAAGACCGACAGCCTCTACCTGTTCCAGCCCACCGGCATGTACAACTCAATCGAGCCCGGCGAGTACGCTAGTCTCACCGTCGCGGATACGGGGTGCGGCATTCCCCCTGAGATCCGGAATAGGATCTTCGATGCCTTCTTCACAACCAAGAGGACAGACCGGCGGCGGGGCTCGGGACTGGGACTCAGTGTGGTGCAGGCCATAGTCGAGGATCATCGGGGATACCTGGATCTGGAAAGCGAGGTGGGCCGTGGGACCTCCTTCACCATTTTCCTGCCTGTATCCAGAGAACCCGCTGGGGAAGCCGGAGGTGATACCATGAAAGGTGGGACCGAAACCATCCTGGTGGTGGACGGTGACCCGCTCCAGCGGGCCCTGATGAGCCGGATGCTTGGGACGTTGGGATATCGGGTGGAACTGGCGGCGAGCGGCGAGGGAGCGGGGAGCCGACCTGTTGATACTGGACATGATGATGCCCCCGGGGATTGACGGGATGGAGACATATCGCCGGATTCGAGAGATGCGCCCCGACCAGCGAGCGATCCTCCTATCTGGCTTTGCGGAGATGGACCGAGTGAGTAAGGCCCAGGCTGAGGGGGTTGGCGCCTTTCTGGCCAAACCGATTTCCTTGGAGAAGCTTGCGATTGCCGTGCGGGAGGGGATAGTGTACGGTATATTGCGGAAACGTCTACCATGTCATGCTGAGCGTCAGCGAAGCATCTCCTCGTGGCTTTCACGATGCGACCAACGCTAGTGGGTGACCGCCTTGAAGGACTACTACGTCTACATTATGTCCAAT
>DAHXJB010000248.1:0-2670 GCA_027372455.1 Chloroflexota bacterium
AGATCGAGAAAGCTCAAGCACAATGATCTCGCACGGCAAGGACAACGAGATCGTTGCTGCTGCTACCTGGACGAAAGTATGGCGGCATCAGCTTCGCCGCGGAGGCGAAGCTGAGTTCTGGAAGGGGCTGGAGGGTAAGCCCGTTCAGTACGACATCCCACCGACGCCGGAAGCCGCACCGCCGCTCCCGGACTACATTCTGCGTGTGCTGCGCAACAAGCTCTACCACAGCGAGGATCAGATAGCCCAGCTTAGCCTTGAGGAAGCCCAAGAACGAGTTGACGAGTTCTACCGTCGGGAGATCCTTGACGGCTAGGCATGAAGCAACGCACCCATTCCACATTTTCATCCTTCGCGGTGCCGAGTGCCAACCGGCACGAACCGTCCTTTCGCGTAGGTGTGCATGTGCCGTCTCAGCCCTGCCTCGTTGACAATCTACTGTATGCGTTGTATGCTGGGTTAGACAACGATTCTACCAGGAGGTATCGTCATGGCTGCCGCGCCCAAGACGGTTCGGATGCCGCCGGATGTTCTCGCTCCCCTTGAGGAAGAGTGCCGCCGAACGGGGCGAGACTTCTCCACGGTAGTGAACGACAGGCTGCGGGAAGCCGAGAGAATCAGGCGCATTCCGGGGATCACTTTCGTCGATAGCCCTTCCGGGGGAAGAGTTGCCAGAGTGGCCGGAACGGGCCTGGAGGTGTTCGAGGTCGTACAGGCTTATCGTTCCGTCGAGAACTCCTGGCCGAGGCTCAAGGAAGCCTTCGACCAACTCTCCGACAACCAACTCAGGGCTGCTCTCGCATATGCAGACGCGTACCCGGAGGAGATCGATGAGCATATCCGCAGGGATGAGCAGTGGACACCGGAGGCGGTGTGGGAGCGTTACCCCTTCATGCGCCCGGACCGGGGTGACGGGTGAAGTTCTACCTCGACGAAGACCTATCCGGGGCCATCGCCGAGATCGCACGCGAGATGAGGATAGATATCGTGACCGCTCACGAGTGCGGGAACTTCGGCTCCGATGACGACGTGCATTTGTTGTCCGCTGGGAAGGCAGGACGCTGCCTGGTCACGCGCAACAGAGACCACTTCGTCGCCCTCACGGTGAAGTTCTTCCAGGATGATCTCCCTCACGCGGGTCTGCTGGTTGTCCCGTACACCATGCCCGCCGATCGCTTCAGCCTTGTGGCTACTGCCATTGCTCAGTACGATGGGGACCATCCAGACGGCATCTCCGCGTACGGATACGACTACCTATCCTCACCTCGGGTCTGACCGTTCCCACAGCTCGAATCCAGGACCGCCTACCGTTCGACCCGCCAAAACCCCAAGATTGTGCAGGGAAAGCTGCTAGTCCTGGGTGTACGGGAGACCCATCTTGAGTGCTGTCTCAGCCCTTGCCAGCTCCCTTCCCAGGTAGGCGGCGTGGACGAGTCGGGACAGCAGCCCCCGCCTGATTGCGGTGCTCGCGATGTCGCTCGCCCCGGTCCCCCGGATCACCTCGTTCTGGGCGCCATCGGTAGTGTAGTGCTCGCAGACCAGAGCCTTTTCACCCCGATCCAGCAGCACCACGAAGTAGCCCTCAGGATCGGCCACCCAGTCCCGGTTGCGCACAGGCTCGGCCTCCACCAGCTTGACCTGGCGAACCTTGGGTGCAAGAGGCATGGTCTCTCCCGCTGGCCGGGAAAGGATGCCCTGCACGACTTCCGCGATCCGTTCGGGGTCCTTGGTGTCGATCTCGTCCACGACTGTGATGCTATCTCGGAACGCCTCGATCTCATCGGATGACAGGTTCTTCAGCACCGGACGAGGCCCCTTCGCCCCCACGATCCGGGCTGCCTCGTCCACGCCACCTTCCTTCAGTGCGAGGATCGCCTGCCCCGCTCTGTGGCCGCGTGAGTCTCGCCCGCACAGGACCAGGTAACGGATGGCCGGGTTGGAGACGACGTTGCGCACCATGTGCTCGATGCCCAGGTTCTCGGTGGATAGAGCCCCGACAATGGCCACCTTCTCCAGAAGACCTACCGACTTCAGCTCCGTGGGAAGATCGACGTCGGCGAGGGTGCAGACTGCAACGAGAGAAGCGGGAGAGCCCAGGAGATAGTCTCCCTCGACAACCGGCCACTTCTGCGCAACCTCCGGCTGCGCGGCCGAAGTGCCTCAAGTGCCGCCACAGCCGCAGTCGGGTACCTCGGTTACCTCGTTCATAGGGGAAGGGCTTTGCTCGATTGCCGCTTCGTGCAGGAGGGCACTGAAGAGGTTATAGGGCTCGGTGGGCAGACAGACCTCGCAGCCGAGGCAGCGATGCCGCTTGGCATTGCCGGTATCGAACCACTGCTGGAAGTCGGCCCTGGCTGCTGTGGCCTCGGGCGAGTCGATCCCCTCCAGGTCAGCCTGCATCGCCTGAAGCACGTCCAGCAAGCACTCGCAGGAAACACATTTCTTGATCTGGCGAACCCGGTCCAGATCCTCGTGGACCCTCTCTATCATATCTCCGAACCCAGTCCTCTCGGTCATTCTTCCCCTCCCGCGACTCCATAGTCGCAGCGTATCAAGAACAGTTGATTACGTCGGCAAAGCGAAGGCGCAGCACCTATTGAGCCCCTGCCCCCTGCGGAAGGAGGCTTCTGGCTCGGTCCAGGATGCCCTGGTCTCGAAGGCCGTAGTGGC
>DAHXJB010000271.1:0-8663 GCA_027372455.1 Chloroflexota bacterium
CACCAGGGCATCGATCCGGTCGGATTGCTGCACCATGGTCTCCAGGGCTTTGCGGTACTTGGGGGCGCAGGCGTCGGGAGCCCGGGCGAGGGTCTGAGCGAAACCCTTTATTGCCGTCACCGGCGTCTTGATCTCGTGGGCGGCAACGTTGATGAACTGGTCCTTCAGCAGATCCAACTCCTTGAGTCTCGTGATGTCGCTGAGGATCTGCACCGCACCGAGGAAGCGCCCATCGGGATCTCGCATGGGAGCCGAACTGACCAGGATGTAGCGATCCTGCCGCAGCCGTGCGTCGTAGACGATCTCCTCTGTCCCTCGCACCACTTCCCCTCGCAACGCCCTGGAGATCGACAGATCATCTCGACTGATCGGCTTTCCATCCAGGGTGCGTGGTTTCAAGGCGGCGATGTAGTCCACCACGGTGAGCGGCCCCGCGGGGCGCTGCCCGCCGATCATCTGCAGACCGGAGCTGTTGATGTAGGTGATCTTCCCCTCGGGGTCACAGACGAAGACCGAATCGGCGATGTTGGAGATCGTTGCCTCAAGCTCAACGGCACGACGTTCCGCCAGAACGGCCAGCTCCTTCGCACGGAAGCTCGCCTCCACCAACTGCTCGTTCGAGGCCTTCAGTCTGGAGGTAAGATCCTCCAGCTGACGCCTTGAAGCTTGCTGTTCGGTGATGTCCAGCATCAGGCTGATCACGGCCTCAACCTGGCCACCTGGTCCACGCAGAGGGGCAAACAGGAGGGAGAGATCCCTTTCTCCGACAGGAGGACCGAAATCAAAATGGAGGTCGGGCACAAGCACGTTATCGGCAGTCCTGTACACCTGTTCTATCACCGGCAACACCGGCCCCCCTGCCAGTGTCGGGAAGGCCTCCATCACGGTGCGGCCGATCATCCTGTCACGAGGGACGCCGGTCATCCGCTCTCGAGCCGCGTTTACCATCACGTATCGATGCTCGGGCCCTGCTATCACGGCGATGCCAACCGGCGAGTTATCGATGACGGCCTCGGCCAACAACCGTCTGCGCTCGCTCTCCTCGTACAGCTCGGCGTTCAAAATGGCCGCGGCCAGCAGATCGGCAAGGGTCCTAAACAAGAGCCTCTCACCAGGAACCCAGCGGTGCGGTGTCTTTCTCGCGTAGCCCAGCACCCCCATCAACCTGTCGCGGGCCAGAAGGGGCACATCAAACGCTGACTGCATCCCCGCGGCCGCGAACAATCTCTTCGTGACCGCCACACTCTCCGGCATTTTCTTAATGCTTCCAACATTCTGGATCTCTCGAGTGGTAGCCGTCAGAGACGCGAGGGTGGGCGCATCGAAGGAGAGTTTCCTGACCTCGTTGGCTACCTTCTCGTCAAATCCTTTGCTGGCCAGAAGTTCCAACTCTCGCTCCTCAAGATGAGCGATCCACACCATCACACCGTTGGCCCCCAGTTCCTGTACGGCGAGGCTGGCGGCTGTTTGGGCGACCTCTCGCACCTCCACCTCTCCTGCCAGGGCAGCGGCTATCCTGGCCAGCGCCTCCTGCTGACCACGAGCACTCTCCATGGCATCGATCCCGGCAACGCTGACGGCCAGTCGGTGGACGATCAACTTCAGCATCTCGCGATCGTCGCGATTGAAAGGAGGCAGGCCCTCCGCTTCAGAGCAGACAACCAGATAGCCGACGAAGCGAGCTTTTGTCCGAATGTCCGCGCTCATGAAACGGCGACAGCTACCCGGCGCCAGAAGGCGATCCAGGTGGTCGCGCAGGCCCCGGACGGAGTCGATGGCAAGTCCAGAAGGAGGTCGTTGGGGAAAGCCCGCCCAGGCAGCGGGAATCAGTCCACCATCCCGTTTCACGAAGACGGCACAGTGCTCCACATCGAAGAAGGTCGCCGTCTCCCGAACTGCCCATTGCAGCAGATGTTCCAAGTCTATGACATCGGGAAGCGCAGCGCAGATCGAGATCAGGTGCCTCCATCGGGAAGCGGAGCTATTACTGATTGCTGCCATTCGTTTACTCAACACCGGACCGCTACTCGAGGGCACTCCGCAAGGAGAGTGTGCACTCTTGGTGCCAGGGTGAGGGGGAGGCTCAGAAGGAGAGGGGGGACTCGGAACGCGATCAGGAGAGTCCCAGGTAGAGAAGAAGGAAAGCGATCGCGTTGTTGACGGCGTGGGCGGCGATCCCGGGGATGATGCTGTGTGTTCGGTAATAGAGCAGGGACAGCATCACTCCAACCACGAAGATGGGAATCAGGGCGGCTAGATCCAGGTGAACCAGAGCAAACAGACCCGAACTGAACAGGAGAGCCTGCCAGATCCCTTTCTGGTCCAGATAGGCACGAAATACATATCCTCGAAAGTAGATCTCTTCCACTATGGGAGCCACGACGGCACCAGCCAGCAACACCAACGCGAACTGCTCGGGTCTTGCTCGGGCCACCGATTGGAACAGCGCTCCCTGGGTCTGGTGAACCCCTAACTGATCCAACAGAAGCTGTATGAGGCTGCTCACCCCGAAGAGAAGCAGTCCGTAGAGGAAACCCAGGAGGAGTCTGCCCGGCAGACCACGGACACCAAGCCCCATGGTCTGCCAAGAAATCGCCCCCGGCCGGACGATTCGCAGATAGACAACAGCCAGAAGAGCGACGTCCAGGGACACCGCGGATACTGCAATGCCCTCCGGCGAGAGAATTCGGCCCGTCACATACTCCTGCACCATGGGCTCCGGAAGGAAACGAGGCAACACGAAGAAGTAGAGGGCAGCCAGCAGGTTGCCCAGCAGGACGGACAGGGCAGTGCAGGCCAGCACCACCCGATGAGAACCGTAGTCCCTGAGAGCGCTGCCATCCCGAGAGAAGGCCGGAGTGAACACGTACATGGTCATTCCCAGCATCGCCACGAGGGCCCCCAGGACCACCAGCCCACCGCCGGCCATCATCCCAAGTTCTCGAAAGGAGTCGGTCCCTAGAGCGGCAACACCGAAGAGACTGTTTAGACTTGCCAACAACAAGAGGATTGCGCCCAGAGCCGATGCCGCGGCGCCGCCCCCCATCATCCAGCTTGCGGCGCGAGTTCCGGCAGCTGTGGCCATCAGCGAGCCTTCAGGAGGGTGTGGAGTTCTTCTTCGAAGGACTGCAGGTCCGCGAACGCTCGATAGACCGAGGCGAAACGGATGTAGGCGATCTTGTCCATGACCCGGAGCTTGTTCATTACCAATTCGCCGATGACGCTGCTGGGAACCTCGATGCCATCACGAGAACGGCACGCGGCCTCCACCTCATCGACCAGCGACTCGACGGCCTCGGAGCTGATGGCCCGCTTCTCGCAAGCCTTCTGGAGGCCCGCACGCAGCTTGCCACGATCGAACAGCTCGCGACGGCCGTCTTTCTTCACCACGACCAGACTGGCTACCTCAGCCTGCTCATATGTGCTGAACCGCCGGCCGCATCGCGTGCACAACCTGCGGCGCCGCGTAGCACCGGCCGTGAGATCTCGCTTGTCTACGACCTTCGTTTGATCATGCGCGCAATAAGGGCACTTCAAGGTATTGTAAGCCATACCACAAAATGCTAAACTAACGGCATCTTAGTTACCCCGCTTTGCCTTGTCAAGGCAAACCTCGGTTCGCTATTGTTTTGCGCAGCTTTGCACGTCTGCATTCATCCCGGTTAGTCCTGTTGTTGTTTAGGACTGCGCTCGCCTTCCAGGAGCGGACTGAACAGGTGGTGGCCTCGGGCTGCGCGCCTGACATCTTGTACTTGCATGCAAGCACTATATAGACTATTATGCCCTGGCCAACATCCACTAGGCACGATATATCAGGGAGGATGAGTTGATAGGGGAGGTAGATCCTGTGGAGCGGATGATGACAGTCAAAGAGGTTGCAGCGTACCTGAAGCTGAACCCCATCACCGTATACAGGTACGCAGCCCAGGGCAAGATCCCTGGCTTCAAGGTAGGCAGCTCGTGGCGCTTCAAGAAGAAGATCCTTGACGAGTGGGTTGTCAATGAGGCACGGCGCTATTCCTCTACCTCTGTCTAGCCATCGCGTGCGCCCAACGCGGTAGTAACCGCCGCGGCCCCACCACACTTTTCAAGCAGATCTGGACAAGACAGGCATCCACTGGGATGCTAATAGCGCGATCCAGAGTCCCTCGCTCGTCTTTTCCCGCGGGAATGTTTGAGGGAATGGTGGTTTGTTACCTTCTTGCCCCCTGGGACACTAGTTTGTTCCACAGATCGTACCCCGTCCTATCCTTGGGTACCAAACGGCTATCGGAGGGCGCCACCATGTCTCCCCTGGCCTTGAATTCGCCACGCTGGGGATTGCGCAGGTCGAAGTAGGTGGCTCCCTGCTGGAGACGGGCTCCTTCAGGAACGATTACCAACTGCTTCAGTTCCGACGGATGCCAATCGGGCAGAAGCTCTTGGATATCCTTGTAGTCGTAGGCAGTGGCCGCCCCCTCCTCGTACTGCTCCCCGTCCAAGCCATAGTTCTGACCGGCCAGGAAGTCGGGGTTCAGGTCTCTCTGATACTGTTCGGGATGCTGAGTCATCGTCTATATCCTCCCTCGCTAACCGTTCCCTCGGGACCGTTGATTCCACCGACAGCGGCTGGCGCGGCAAGATCCATACCGGTCCGGTTGGGTAGATATGCTACAATAGATTCAGCCGACGGTTGTGCTCGCTGGATCTGGGCCAGGGGTACCGCCCCCGGTAAGCCCCAAATCTCACCAGGAGGGTACACCGTGACAGAAGAGAACACACAAAGGCCCCAGTCCAGCCAGGAGAGCCACGTTGCGGCCGCTCAGAACCCGGAGCAGCACCTGCAGGAATCTCATCGACTGTCGATCAGGCTCCAGGGCAAAGAGGGACCAACCGGCAGCGGCGTCTGGGCACTGGTTCGCGATGAGAAGGGCAAGGTCAAGACCCTTACGGTCTACGAGGGCACACGTCGAGAGGCTGTGCTTCGCTTCTACCGATACATCCACCCCGATAAGCCCGAGGCAGCCCCGTCCTCAGCTCGCAGATCAATGCCGGCCCGATCGAGCTCGCGACCACCGTTCCGGAGATCCTCACGGTAGGACAAGTTCGGGTCCATTTCTCCGGGGATGGATGGAGAGATCCATCCCCCGCTCCCGATCAGTGAGCAGACCGCGTGCCTCCTCCATTCCGACTGGGACACCACTTTCCCCTCCGACCCGCCTGGTGTAACATATCCTCGAGATCCCAGGCGTGCCCACACGCCCAACGCCATCAATCCGTCAAGTAGTGCGGCTGAAAGCGACGCCGCCCATGGACAGCGGATTGATAGCGCAATAGCCCGAACGATGATCGACAAGGAAGGTAGGAGGTCCACACCATGACAAAGCCCCTCTCGGCGAGAATCACCAGCATGGCCGGCTCGGCAACGGTGCAGGTGATGAATAAGGCTCGGGCGCTGAAGCAGCAGGGGATCGACATCATGGACTTGGGCGGCGGCGACCCGGATTTTGACACCCCGGAGCACATTCAGAAGGCCGCCATCCAGTCGATGCAATCTGGGTTCACTCACTATGTGGCCAGTTCGGGGATCCCGCAACTCCGAAAGGCCATTGCGAATAAGCTAGCCAAGGACAACGGTGTAGAGGTCGATCCGGACAAGGGGATCATCGTCACATCCGGCGGAAAGCTGGCCCTGTACGCCGCGATGATGGCACTGGTCGATGAGGGAGACGAGGTGCTCCTTCCGGAACCTGCCTGGGTAACCTACCGGCCCGTCGTCCAGTTGGCGGGCGGAAGCACGGTACCGCTGAATCTCAGATCCGAGAACGCCTTCAGCATCACAGCCGAAATGCTGAAGGCGGCGATCACCCCCAGGACCAAGCTCATTATGCTCAATACTCCCGCCAACCCCACCGGCAAGGTGCTTGCCAGAGATGAGTTGGAGTTGATAGCGACCGCTGCCCGCGACAACGACCTGTACGTCATCGCGGACGAGATGTATGAGAAGATCATCTTCGACGGCCGCGAGCATGTGAGCATAGCCAGCCTCCCTGGGATGGCAGAGCGGACGATCATCCTGAACGGCCATTCCAAGGCATACGCCATGACCGGCTGGAGGTTAGGATACCTGGCTGGGCCGCCGGCGCTGATGAAGGAGATCGGTAAGATCCAGGAGCAGACAGCGACCTGCGCTCCGTCTTTCGCCCAGGTGGGTGGCGTGGCCGCCTTGGAAGGTCCTCAGGAGCCGGTGGAACGCATGACCGCCGAGTACGAGCGTCGACGCAACTTCTTCGTTGACATGCTAAACGACATCCCACATGTGAGCTGCTTCAAACCCGAGGGTGCCTTCTACGCCTTCCCCAAGTTCGATCTGGGCATGGACTCCATTGGTCTGGCGGAGATGCTGTTGGAGAAGGCGCGGGTGGCAGGCACGCCCGGCTCAGCCTTCGGGGCTGCTGGGGAGGGGCACGTGCGCTTCTCCTTCGCGACCTCCCCTGACGTCTTGGAGACGGCGGCGAAGCGGATCAGGGAGATGCTGAGCTAGGGACCGGGATAGCTGGCCGCGCCCGGCTGCGGCCTAAGGACTAGGCAGTTCGAACCCCCTCTCAGTGCCGAAAGGGCCTGGAGGGGGTTCTGTGTCTGGCGCAGTGTGGCTTGCCCGTAGGGATTTAGCGCTTTATAATATATCAATATGGTAAACTCAGAGCCGGCGCAAGAGAGGTTGTCCTTGGACAAGATTCGGACACTTGCTGCCCGCACGACCCTCTTCTATCGAATACTGATCGCCAGTTCCGCAATCGTCTTGATTGGCGCTGTGGTCGGAACCTGGGTGGTGCGTGCCCTTCCGCAGCAGTTCCCTCTCGATCTCATCGCCGGCTTCGTCCTCGGTGGGGTAAGCCTCCACGTCATCGCCAACGCCTGGATCCTGAAGGCCGCCATGAAACCGCTGGAATCCCTCCAGAAGACCGTGGACGAGGTGTACTATGAGGATAACCTGAACGCACGCGCCGTCCCCGAGCCGATGGGCGACCCCGCCACCAATCGTCTGGCCGAAGCCATGAACAGCATGCTGGAGCGGCTCCAAGCCAACCAGATGGAGCTCCAGCGGCTGCCAGCGCGCGTGTTTAGCGCGCAGGAAGAGGAGCGCAAGAGGATTGCCCGTGAGCTCCATGACGAGACCAGCCAGGCTCTCACCTCGGTCATCGTGGGACTGAAGTCGCTGGAGAAGTCCGGCAGAGAGTGCGACGTCCAATCGCAGGTGGCTGAACTCAGGGCAACAGTCGCCGAGACCCTGGAGGCGGTCCATCGGATGGCGGTGGAATTGCGGCCCAGTGCCCTTGACGAGTTGGGCCTGGTACCGGCTCTGCGAGGATACGTCAAGGAGTACAGCCGGCAGCACGGGATCCAGGTGGATCTACAGGTCGCGGGGCTACGCGGCAGATTGTCCGCCGAGGTAGAGGTGGCCGTGTACAGGGTGGTTCAGGAGGCCCTGACCAACAGCGCCAAGTATGCTCAGGCCCGCAAGGTGGCAGTGAGGCTGAGTTTGGATGGCTCCACCTTGACAGCCACGGTTAGAGACGACGGAATAGGTTTCAACGTACGGCAGGTGCAGCAGTCAAGAGACGGGGGGCTGGGCCTCTTCGGCATGAGGGAGAGGGTTTCCTTGCTCTCGGGTCAGTTGGACATCGTATCGGCGCCTGGGGCCGGAACCACGATCCTGGCACGAGTCCCTCTCAGCGGCGCCTACGAGAAGGTGAAACTTGAAGAGTAAGATTCGGTTGTTGCTCGTGGACGACCACGCCGTGTTGCGAGCAGGGTTGAGGACCCTGCTGAACGAGGAACCAGACATGGAGGTGGTGGGAGAAGCCTCCGACGGAAACCAGGCGATCAGTCAGGTGGCTCGCCTGCGCCCGGACGTGGTCCTCATGGACATCACCATGCCGGTTATGAACGGACTGGAGGCAACACGGCAGATCCGGAAGCTGTATTCCGACGTGAAGGTGCTGGTGCTGACCATGCACGACAGCGAGGAGTACCTGTTTCAAACCCTTCAAGCGGGGGGAGCGGGCTACGTACCGAAGAAGGCCGCAGATACCGACCTGATCAACGCCATAAGGGTCGTACACGAGGGGGAAACCTTCCTCTACCCCACGGCCGCCACCAGGCTGATCCAAGATTACGTCAATCAGGTGGACGCCGGTCAGGAGACCGAGAGCTTCGGCCGATTGACGGAGCGCGAAAAGCAGGTCCTGAAGCTGATGGCCGAAGGATACACGAATCAGGAGATCGCCAACCTGCTGGTGATCAGCGTCAAGACGGTGGAAACTCATCGCGCCAGGGTCATGGAGAAGCTGGGTTTTCACACCCGGGCAGAGCTGGTTCGCTACGCCCTCAATCGCGGGATGCTCGAGATAGGCGCTTAGGCGCCACTTTCCGCGGGGGAGGCGGTTACAATAGCCTCGTAGAACCCCGCGCACATCCCCTGCCTGGTGAGAATCCCATCCACCACCTGGTTAACCCCCACGCCAAACTTGATCCATCCGCCCTGGTCGCACTGGAGTACGCCTCGGCCAAGGGTGTGATCGAGGACAACCAGCCCTTGCAGCCGCCCCCCGCCGGCCTTCAGCACGATCCCGTCCCCATCTGCAAGCCCCAACCCCTCGGCATCCAAGGGATTGATCGCA
>DAHXJB010000203.1:0-2437 GCA_027372455.1 Chloroflexota bacterium
TTGTCACGCCCACGTAGAGGGTTCGCGAAACATTGGACATAATGTAGACGTAGTAGTCCTTCAAGGCGGTCACCCAATAGCGTTGGTCGCATCGTGAAAGCCACGAGGAGATGCTTCGCTGACGCTCAGCATGACATGGTATACGTTTCCGCAATATACCGTACACTATCCTATGGGGTGGTGGTTGGGGCAGAAGCTCCCGTCTGATGTCGCGAGCTTCTATGCCTGGCGCCCGCTCTCGGAGGCCTGGGCCATCTCCGAAACCGTGCCGTGCTCCCCATGACGCTTGCGCCGTCGTTGTCGATAAAGGAGGACTGTTCCCCCAACAAGCAGAGCCGCTATCAGCAAGTAGGGGAGCGGGTTATGGAGATCTCTCACTATGGGGATTATCCTGGTACCACCGAAGTAGCCCAGCCCGAGCCAGAAGCCGCTCCAGACCAGAGCGGACAGGGTGGTGAAGAAGAGGAATTGGTGGAACGGGATCTCGAATACCCCGGCCATAATCGATGTGGGCGTCCTGAGGCCTGGAGTGAGCCTGCCCACCAGAACCATCACCGGGCCACGTTCGCGGATCCACCGCTCGACCTTCTTGAGTTTGTCGTCGTCCAGGTGAATGAACCGGCCGTACTTGTACAGGATCGCGTGTCCGAATCGACGGGAGAGCACATAGAGGAAGGTTGAACCCAGCTGCACACCGAGCGTCACGGCGATGCCGGCTTCTGCCAGCCCTATGAGGTTCTGCGAGGCTCGGTAGCCCGCGAGCATGATGACTATGTCCCCGGGCATCGGGAGCGGAACCCCGGCCTCCTCGATGAGGAGTAGCAGAAAGAGGGCCTTTTCATCGTTATGGCGTACCAGAACGAGAAGCGGGTGAATCCAGGTGCCAATATGATCTAGCAGCAAGTCACCTCGGCCTACTCTTTCTGAAGGCGGCTTTCCTTCTGAAGGCGGCTTTCCTTCTGAAGGTGGCTTTCCAGTTCGCTTCGCGTGAAAAGCGACTTGAACTGGAAACCAGCCGCTTCCACATTCTCGCGGGCACCTTCCTCTCGGTCGACGATCCCTAAGATGAAGAGGACCTCCACGCCGATGGCGCGGAGCTTTTCCGCGGAGACGATAGCCTGGGCGCCGGTAGTCATGACGTCTTCGATGACCACAGCCCTCTCTCCGGGATGGATCTCCCCTTCCACGGCCCTTTGGGTGCCATACTCCTTTGTGGTCTTCTTCACGATGACGAAGGGGATGTTAGTCTCCAAGGATGCCGCCGTAGCCAATGCCACAGCTCCCAGTTCGGGACCGGCAATACGGTCCACATCGACCGGGATCTGCTGCGCTAGCAGCTTGCTGAGTGGACGGAGAATTTGAGGCTTGGTCTCGAAGAGGTACTTGTCGAAGTAGTAGCGACTCCGTCGTCCGGAGCTGAGGACAAAGTTCCCTTCCAGGTAGGCGTGCTGGACCAGATCGCGAGCCACCTGCTCTCGCATCTGTGATCTGTTGTCGGATCCGTCGGCCTCGCCTACTGCCCCCATTCCATCCTCCCGAAGAGTTCGATAGATTACGCTTCATTCTACCATAGCGCGAGGTGCCCAGGGCGAGAGAGATCGCGGAATACGCGGAAGCTTTTCGCCACACCAACCTTCACGCCTCAACTGGCACATATCGTGCTTCGCCCCTGTTGACTCGCCGTACCGCTCCCGGCGCGCGACATTCGGCACTCTTGGGCACGCGGTGCAGGCCTCGCCGTGGGGAGAGTTGTACAAAGAGGTGGTGGGGTGAGGTCTTCCTTCCGGATAGCTACGATTAGAGGCATCGAGATCGGGGTTCACTACAGCTGGGTCTTGGTGTTTGTGCTGGTGGCCTGGACCCTGGCCGTGGGCTTCTTTCCGCTTCAATATCCTGGTCTGGGCACCGGGACGTATTGGGCGATGGGCTTTGTCGCATCCCTGCTGCTCTTCGTCTCTGTGTTGATTCACGAGCTGGCTCACTCGTTGGTGGCGCAAACGCGCGGACTGACGGTTACCAGCATCACGCTGTTTGTCTTCGGCGGGGTTTCCAACATCAGCAGCGAGCCAACCAATGCCCCGGACGAACTGCTGATTTCCGCGGTCGGTCCGATCTCCAGTCTGGTTCTGGGAGGGATCTTTTGGGGCATCTGGCTGGGAACGGGGGACGGCGGGGGTCCTATCCAAGGCGTCATCGTGTACCTAGCCGGAATCAACGTGCTGCTCGCGATCTTCAACCTGGTCCCAGGCTTTCCCTTGGATGGCGGCCGGGTGTTCAGGGCCATAATTTGGTGGGCATCCGGCAATTTCCAAACTGCCACCCGCGTAGCCGTCGGAGCCGGGCACGTGGTGGCCTTTATCTTCATCCTCGGGGGCATCTTCCTCATTTTCACCGGGGCCTTCCTCAGTGGTATCTGGCTGATCCTGATCGGTTGGTT
>DAHXJB010000297.1:0-2198 GCA_027372455.1 Chloroflexota bacterium
AGATCGAAGAGCCCCTGATGGGTCTTCCCATCGTCGCCGACAATCCCTCCCCTGTCGATCCCAAAGAAGACAGGCAGCTTCTGGATGCAGACGTCGTGAATCACCTGGTCGTAAGAGCGCTGAAGGAAGGTTGAGTAGATAGCGGTGACAGGAACCATGCCGTCGGCGCCCAGGCCGGCGGCAAATGTCACGGCATGTTGCTCGGCGATGCCCACGTCGTAGACACGAGATGGGTACTCCTTGGCCGGTATGGAAAGGCCGGTGCCGTCGGGCATGGCAGCGGTAACGGCAACCACCCTGGGATTCAGATCCATCTCTCTAGCTATGGTTCTGCCGAACACCTCGGTGTAGCTGGGCGCGGTTTTTCTGCCCGAGCTGTTTGGCGCCACACCGTGCCACTGGGTGGCGTCCTCCTCGGCAGGGCCGTACCCGTGCCCCTTCTGGGTCTTTGCGTGTATGACAGCCGGTTTCGAGTAGGCCTTTGCCCTTCGCAGCGCATCTTCCAGATCCGAGATATCATGGCCATCGATGGGACCGACGAACGTGAAGCCAAGCTCCTCCCAGAGCAGGTTGGGCAGCACCAGCGCCTTCAAACCGTGGAGGACCTTTCGTCCGGTATCGGTGGCCCCAGCCCCGCCGGGCAACCGCTGCAGCAGCTGGTCCACCTCCTCCTTGGCTCGATGGTATCTGGGATCGATCCTAAGCCGGTTGAGGGCACTGGAGAGGGCGCCCACATTGTGCGCGATGGACATCTCGTTGTCGTTCAACACCACGATCAGACGAGTTCCCACGTGGCCCGCATGGTTCATCGCCTCCAGGGCCATGCCGCTGGTCAAAGATCCATCGCCGATCACCGCCACCACGTGGTAGTCTTCCCGCTTTAGGTCGCGGGCCACGGCCATCCCCAGGGCAGCCGAGATGGAGGTCCCAGCGTGCCCGGCCCCAAAAGCATCGTGCGGGCTCTCCTCTCTCACGGGAAAGCCAGAGATCCCCCCGTACTGGCGTTGGGTCAGGAACTGACCCCTCCGGCCAGTCAGCAACTTGTGCAGGTAGGCCTGGTGCCCCACGTCCCAGACGATCTTGTCCCGAGGGCTCTCAAAGACTCGATGGAGGGCGATGGTCAACTCCACGGCCCCCAGGTTGGAAGACAGATGTCCTCCGGTGATCGGAACGGCTTCCAGCAGGAACTGGCGCGCCTCCGCCGCCAACTGCTTCAGTTCGGCAGGCGAGAGGGAGGCCAGCTGACGAGGTTCATCTATCCGGCTCAAGATGGAGTAGGCAGACTCGGACAAATCGCACTCCCTTCAAATACAGAACAACGTGTTGATGCTAGCAGAAATGGGCGCTAGAATCTACTTAAGGGCTGAGTAGTTAGAATGGCGGAATCGTGGAGATAATACGGGCCACCCGCTACGCCGGCTTCTGCGGCGGCGTAAAGAGGGCGTGGAAACTAGCAACACAGGAAGCGGCGGCTGCCGCCGGCCCTGTGTTCATATCTGGGAAGCTGATCCACAACACCCCGGCCATGCAGGAACTGGAAGCCATGGGGATACGGGTACTGGACGTTTCCAACCCCGCCGGCGTCGCACCCGGGACGCCCTTCGTCCTCAGGGCCCACGGGGAAGGCCCGACTGTCTACCGGCAGGCCGAGCAGTTGGGGCTGCGGCTGATCGACGGCACCTGCGCCATCGTCCGCAACGTTCAAAAAAGGGCCCGCACCCTGGAGGAGCAGGGATTCCAGGTCGTGCTGTTCGGCCACAGGAACCACCCCGAGGCGAGGGCCACCGTGGCCCATACCGAGCACGGCATCATCGTCGAGTCCGCCGATGATGCCGCGCAACTGGGCCACTACCCCAAGATCGCGGCCATCGCGCAAACCACCTCATCCGCGAGGGAGTACGTGGAGGTCTGCCGCATACTGAGGGAGAGATGCGACCTCTTCGAAGACCAGGGCCACATCTGCGACTTCACGCAGCGAGCCCAGGAGGAGGCCGCCGACATCGCCGCTCGGGTGGACGCGATGGTGGTGGTAGGCGGGCGCGACAGCTCCAACACCCGAAGGCTGGTGGAGGTGTGCAGCGAGCACTGCCCTACCTATCAGGTTGAGACCGCCGAAGAGCTGCAGACAGCCTGGCTGGACGGCATCTCCAGGGTGGGGGTGACGGCAGGAGCCTCCACCCGCGACCAGGACATCGACG